>JBDIAG010000164.1:0-8132 GCA_039812305.1 Actinomycetales bacterium
GAATGTGGGCGGTATCGGCAAGGAATTCCTCGACGTATTGAATCATCCCCAAGTCAACGTGGCCGACTATATGGAGTCCATCACCGATGGACTGTTGGCACCAACGGCAGGAATGGCCGCCCGTAACGAGTGTGTATGGCACAACGCGCGTTGTCTAACGCCGGAAGTCATGCATGCCGACCTCTTGATATACGACGACCACGATATACGCTCACAGCTGAGCGCCATCACGGTGCCGGTTCTTCATATTATAGGAGAACATGACCCGACAGTTAGTACGGCGAACGCGGCAGTGATACGTACGAGAATTCGGGGCGCGACGCAGACTACTATGCGAGGGGCGGGGCATTTCCCGATGGTCGAAAGTCCCACGGAGTTCAACTGCCTGATAGGAGAGTTCCTAGCCTCCATCCAACACGGCAGTGTCAGGACTACGTAGGCAACCGACTGACCAGGAGGAGCGATAAGTGATCGACAAGACATGGCCATCGGCTGCCGAGGCGGTCGCAGATATTCCGGATGGCGCATGCCTTGCGGTGGGCGGCTTTGGCCTGTGCGGCAATCCAATCGCCCTCATCGAGGCGTTGCTGGCGCAGGGAACAAGAGATCTCAGCATCGTCAGCAACAACTGCGGTGTAGACGACTGGGGCCTCGGCATCCTGCTGAGTGCCAAGCGCATCCGCAAGATGACATCATCGTACGTGGGGGAGAACAAGGAGTTCGAGCGGCAGTTCCTTTCCGGCGAGCTAGAGCTGGAACTCACGCCACAAGGCACGCTCGCGGAAAAGCTGCGCGCCGGTGGATCCGGCGTCGCTGCGTTCTTCACGCAGACCGGTGTCGGCACGCAGGTTGCCGAGGGAGGCCTTCCTCGGAAATACGACGGAAACGGCAAGATCGCGATCGCATCGCCGGCGAAGGACGTCCGCACCTTCGAGGTGGGCGGCCAGCCTCACGAATATGTGCTGGAGGAGGCCATCGTCACCGACTATGCACTGGTCCATGCGGCACGCGGCGACCGGCACGGCAATCTCGTATTCAACAAGTCAGCAAGGAACTTCAATCCACTGGCGGCGATGGCGGGCAAGGTGTGTATCGCGCAGGTCGAGCAACTCGTGGAACCAGGTGAGATCGACCCAGACAGCATCCACCTGCCTGGTATCTACGTCCACCGCATCGTCGAGGTCGGACCGAACATCGAGAAGCGCATCGAGCGCCGCCCCGTACGTGCGAGAGGAGCCTGACATGTCACTCACACGCGATCAGATGGCAGCCCGTGCGGCTCGGGAACTGACGGACGGCTCGTACGTCAACCTCGGGATCGGGATGCCAACGCTCGTCCCCAACCACGTGCCGAGGGGCCTGATGGTTGTGCTTCAGTCGGAGAACGGAATCCTGGGCGTGGGCCCCTACCCGGCCGAGACGCAGGTGGACCCCGACCTCATCAATGCCGGCAAGGAGCCAGTCACGACACTACCGGGTACCGCATTCTTCGACTCTGCGGCAAGTTTCGGCATGATCCGTGGCGGGAAGATAGACGCAGCCATCCTGGGTGCAATGCAGGTGTCGCGAGACGGGGATCTCGCGAACTGGATGATCCCCGGCAAGATGGTGAAGGGACCGGGCGGCGCGATGGACCTCGTGCACGGCGCCGACAAGGTCATCGTGTTGATGGAGCACGCTGCCAAGGACGGGTCACCGAAGATCGTGAACAAGTGCTCACTGCCGCTGACCGGCCGGGCCGTCGTCGACCGAATCATCACGGACCTAGCCGTCATCGACGTCACCCCCGACGGCCTCGTCCTCGTAGAGTTGGCGCCCCACACGAGCATCGACGAGGTGATCGCGGCGACTGAGCCGGAGCTAACTGTCTCACTCTCGCGCTGAGGCAAGTGGCGCTCGTAGCGACGCTGGCAACGCCACTAAAGGGAGGAAACATGTCGGAAGAGGACAGCCGATTTGAGGCACTGGAGAATCGAGTACGCGCGTTGGAGGATGTGATAGCTCTGTATCAGACACTCAGCGCATATGGGCCGGCGATCGACAGCAAGGAATTCGACGCGGCCGCGAGTCTATGGGAGACGGATGGCCTGTACGACCTGGGCGGAGGATTTCCTGAGCTCGATGGTGGCCGCGGTGTTCACTATCTTGAGGGCCGTGAGGCCATCAAAGGCATGTTCAATCATGAATCAACCAAACGGTTTTTTGAACAAGGCTGCGCACACATCATGTCGCTCCCGCTCATCAAAGTGGAGGGCGATCGTGCTGTCGCTATCGGATACCACACAAACTATATGAACGACGAGTCAGGTGCTCGCCTCGCCCGCCTAACGGCGAGTCGCGTTGAGTGGCGCAGGCAGGAGGATGGCACCTGGAAAGTCACCAACCGCAAGCATCGTCTTATTCATGGCGATGATGAGTCGCGTGAACTGCTACGGTCGTCGTTCTATGAAATTACCGGTGGAAGCGATGAAGGCAAGTAGTTGATCTGTGTGATTCCACGACGGCATCTCGGCCACCGGCGGGGCCAAGCGGTCCGTGGCTGTACGGCGGGCAACCTGTCGGAACGGATCACGCAGTTGAGCGGCGTGGTTCGGCAGTTACTCGTGGCACGTTCTTCCCGGGTTCGCGCCCACTGGCCTGTGGGTTGCGACCGTGGATGAGTTCCCAAATCCAGATGAGGTCGGACTGCGGTGCGCCATGGATGGAGGCAGTCCAACGCGGTCGCACGAGCGGCTTCCTCTTCGCGGTGGCGGCACTGAATGGAGGACTCAGGGGTGAGGCCACTAGTGCTCGGCAACATCAACGTCTGTGGGAGGCCGTCAGCAGTCAGAATGGGCCGCGCGACACCGGCGCTACATTGGGCCTGGAGGGACCTGGCAAGTCTGGTCGAAGGCATCGGTGACATTCGCCAGACCTTTGTGCCGGCCTGACCGGACAGGAAGCACGACAGGGAGTAGCTCGTGAGCTTGGGCGCGATGTTCGGTACCCGCACAGTCGGCTGGTGGAAGTCAGCCGTCGTCTATCAGATCTACCCGCGCTCCTTCGCGGACAGTAACGGCGATGGTGTCGGCGACATACCCGGGATCACGGCGCGGCTTGACTACCTCGCAGAGCTCGGTGTCGACGTCATCTGGTTGTCTCCGGTGTACCGGTCACCACAGAAGGACAACGGGTACGACATCAGCGACTACCAGGACATCGACCCGCTGTTCGGCACGCTGGACGATCTGGACAGGCTAATAGCGGCTGCTCACCGACGAGACATCAAGGTCATCATGGATCTCGTTGTGAATCACACGTCCGACCAGCACCCTTGGTTCATCGAGTCACGCACCCCCGCATCCCCGAGACGCGATTGGTACTACTGGCGGCCGGCCCGGGACGGTACCCAGCCTGGCGCCCCGGGTGCGGAGCCGACGCGGCTGCGGGCTGGGTTCGCCCCGTCCGCCTGGACGTATGACCCGCGAAGCAGCGAGTACTATTTGGGGCTGTTCAGCCCCGCGCAGCCGGACCTGAACTGGGAGAACGCCGATGTGCGCCAAGCCATCTACAAGATGATGCGATGGTGGGTGGACCGTGGTGTAGATGGCTTCCGCATGGATGTCATAGACCTCATCTCCAAGCCCGAAGAGTTGACCGGTCGTGTCCCGCTCCCCGAGGCGATGAGCGCCGACAACCTCGCCAACGGGCCGCGCTTGGACGAGTTTCTCGCGGAGATGAACCGGGAAGTGGGCCTAGACAAGCACCAGCTGCTGACCGTCGGCGAGATGCCCGGGTCCACAGTGGAAACCGCGTCACGGGCCACTGACCCTTCCCGGCACGAACTTAACATGGTATTCACCTTCGAGCACGTCCACCTCGACAGCGTGCCTGGAGGCTCGAAATGGGACCTCGCAGACTTGCGCCTGCCTGTCCTGAAGAAGAACCTGGCCCACTGGCAGGAGGGGCTGGCCGACGTTGGTTGGAACTCCCTCTACCTCGACAACCACGACCAGCCGCGGGCTGTCTCCCGATTCGGCGACGACAGTCCTCAGTTCCGAGAGGCCTCCGCGAAGACTCTCGCGACCGTGCTTCACCTGCACAAGGGGACCCCATATATCTACCAGGGTGAAGAACTTGGAATGACCAATGCACCGCTTAGGGAACTAACTGACTTCCACGACCTCGAGTCTCTCAATTTCCATGCGATTGCTACCGCACAGGGGCTCGACGCGGAATCGATCTTGGTCGCGCTCGCCGCAAAGAGTCGTGACCACGCTCGCACGCCCATGCAATGGGATGCGACGCCACACGCGGGCTTCACCCATGGAGTGCCCTGGATGCCTGTCAACCCGAACTACGTCACCATCAACGCAGCGGACGCCCGACGGAATCCCAGGTCCGTCTTCCACCACTTCAAGACACTCGTCAAGCTCCGACATGAAAATCAGACCGTCAGGGAAGGAAGCTTCGATTTGCTCCTGGCTGACCACGGGGAGCTGTGGGCATTCACGCGAACGCTTGGCGCGGAGCAACTCCTGGTTCTCGCCAACTGCTCGTCCGGGCGAGTGGCGATACCCACCGCGGCCCTTCCCGATCTACGAAACGCAACCTTATTGATCGGCACTCACATGATCGAAGGCCACACCGAACTGGCGCCATGGGAGTCTCGGGTGCTCCAGCTCGTGGCGTAAGGCGATGGGGCGGCAAGGTCGGCCTGTCACCATTGGGTAGTCCGGGCGGCGTGGCCGGCTGGACGAACCCGGCTCCCGTATCGGGAGGCTGGCATGGACCAGGTGTGCCCCGAGCACGTGCAAGGCGCCAGACACGTTGCTTCGTCGTGGTCACCCCGCCAGGCATGTGACGCGGGCGGGGAGGTACACGCCAGAATGCCGGCCTTCCCAACACCTGAGACGATGGAGGCCTGGCCTGAGCCGGTCAAGCTCGACCGCGGGGAACGCGAGGAGATGCTCGCCGCTCTCGACGGTCCTCGGCCACGGTCGCGGCGACCATCCGACAGCATGTGGTCGACCCGCGGGTCAACAGCGTGCGGGCGGTCGACCCGAACGATCCGACGCTGATCGAGCCGGTCGAGTAGCCCGACACTCATCTGCTCCTCCGAGCGCCCGTCGTGCCTCGGCTAACCTGAACGCCGCCTTCGCAGCGTCCGCCGCAGTTGGCCGAGACTTCAGCCGCCGTCAGGACTTCACCCGAGGACGCATCGACGCGATCGTCGCCCGCGCACCGGATGCCGACGAGGGCAGCGCAGCACGCATCCGGGAACAGATCACGGTGGCCGTGGGCACCATTGTGGAACTACAACGGCTGCTCTCCGATGACTCTGCCCGGGAACGTCTCATCACGCGACTCAACGGTGTAGGACGCGACCTAACCACATACGCTCAAGAGCTCGGGCTCGAGCACAGCGACAAGAACGTCCGCATCGACCTCGCAGAACTCACCGTTGTGGCCGAAGTCGACGACAACCCCGTGCCGCTACACCGGATCGGCAGCGCCGAGAACTGGATCGGCTACCACGTCACCAGCCATCTCGCGCTCCACCAATCCTTCATCCGGAACAACCGCCCGGTGCCCCGACTCCCGGTCCTCGACCGGCCATCACAGGGCCACTATCCCTCGGAAATGGACCGCCACACAGGGACCACCACAGACGCAGACGACCTCGCCGTCCGGAACCTGTTCAAGAAGATGTACGACTTCGTCGCCGACAACGACGGCAAGTTCCAACTCATCGTGGTCGACCACGCAGACTTCGACGAGACATGGTTCCGGTCATCCATCGTAAGGAACTGGCGAGACCAAAGAGACGGCCCGACGGGACTCATCCCAGCGAAGTGGATTGCACGCCTCGAAGACTCAGGTAACTGAACACGGCTGTGCTGACGATCATGCGGGCGATGCGGCAGAGTTCGCAGGTCGATGTTGGCAGCTATGGCCGCGTACCGTCTGAACCGCCGGCCTCGCGAGCCGTTCGGCTTGCCTAATCCTGAGATTGGGTCATTCGTTCGGCTCACTTCCTCGTAGAGGTCTTTACCTGCTCGACGACCCAAACTTGGCAAGTCCCAGCCCAATGCTGACTTGCGCCTGGCGCCGACCGCTACCGGGGCAAGGCTGCTCAGGCAGTGGTGAGCGACCAGTGTCACGCCGGATCAGCAGCCCCGGCCCGATTGGATCATGACCCAGCTGCCAGGAGTGCTTCCATGAGATCGGCGGTCTGTGGAGCTTTGGCGCGTCGTAGTGCGGCGATGGTCGAGGCGTCGGTGGCACCGGTGAGGCTGGCGACGGCGGTGCGGTGGGCGGCGAGCATCTTCGACGGAAATTGCGTCACGAGGCGGGCGAGCAGGTGGTCGGCGGTGAGTGCCTCGATCCGCAGCGTTGCCATCACCTCCGGTGGGAAGTGCTTGATGTTGTCGGTGCAGAGGATGTCGGCCTCGGCCGCGGCCAGGACGTGACGGTCGTCCTCGTCGGGCAGGTCCAACGTGCGGACCTTACGGTGCGCGGCCGTGGTGGGTTCGACATGGGCCTGCGGATACGCCTGGTTGAGGAGGCGGATGAGCAGTGTCGCTTGCTCGGTGGTGAAGCTGGCGATGTTCTCGATCAGGTGCTCCACGACCTCGTCCAGGATCTCCGCGCTCCAGCGGATCGAGAGGGCTCCCTGGTCCGCGGCGTACACCAGGTAGTCGCGTAGCACGCGGGAGTAGAGGACGTTGGCATCACCCAGGACGATCTTCCTCGGCCAGAGCGGGGAGCCCGCCGTCACTCCAGGAGTCCGGCGTCGTTCTGGAATCTGGCGAGTTCGTTGAGGATCGGTGCCCGACGTCGGCGTTCGGCGTCGAGGAAGGCCCGGATCGAAGTGACGGTGATCCTGTGGTGGGTGCCGACCTTGCGGAAGTCGAGCCGACCCTCGTTCATCAACTTGCGAACTTGCGGGCGGGACATGCCCAGCAGATGCCCGGCTTGGGTGGGGGTCACTTCGCCGAGGGTGTTGGTGAGCATGACCTCTTGGCCGTTGACGCGTGCGTCGACCAGCTGGGCCACCCATTCGGCGGTCTCGCGGGAGATTGTCACCTGGACCTGGTCACCGCCGGTGGTGAGCGCTTGGTGCAGGGTGTCGGCGTCGCGGGTGAGCATGTCGGTCATGACGCACCTCCATCAGCTATCTGCTTCATCTGCATCAAGCGTAACATCCGCAGGTCAATGGTGGGCCTATCAACCGGTTGAAGGAGTTGATCACCACCGTGTCGGGGTCGACGAATTCGTGTCCGGTAGGCGGTGGACCTCGTTGGCGGAGAGGCGGAGGTCTCGGTCGCCGCGGGACGGTCGAGGAGACCCGCGGTTGTCACTGAGTTGGATGGGGCGATCGCGCCGCCGGTGTTTCGCTACCGACCGTTTGACCCGGCCACGCAGCCACTGACTGGCCGTTGAGCCACCATCGGAAATCCTGTATCTCGTCGTGTGGTGCGCGAAACGACACGCGGCATTCTGTCGACTCACCAATCGGAATCGTTGGACGAACACACGCAACCGTCACGTTGAGCCCGTAGTTCTCGCTGTGACGGGAAGCCGAGAGGTTGCCGGGAGTGAACCCAAACCTCAGATCATCGGCGATCTCGTCGTCGAAACCCCGATCCCGAAATCGCTCAACCAGGAAGGTACCGGTGACCTCGACCTTGCTCGAGTCCAGTGGGCCGAACTCGGGTGGCCCTGTCAGGGTCACCCGGTAGTCCGAGAGCCGGCCCTCATGGGGCTCTTGATAGCCGATGTCCCCGTACTCCCAGGTGCCATCAGTGGGGCCTTGCCATGGTCCTGCTACTTCGCTCGCAGGGGCAGTTGACGACGAGGTGGAGGACGGGGGCTCTGTGCTAGCTGTGCCTGCGCATGCTGCCACAACGAGCACGGCCAGCGCTGACGTCGCGATGGCGATGGCTCGCATGTGCCGACACTATCGCTCAGTGCTCCGGGCGCCTTCTGACGTGTCAGAACGGGTCCAGTTCGCGCAGGCGCCTACATTGCCTAGGAGACTGCTGAACAAAGGCGTGTCTCCCGCGGTCGTGGGGTGGACTTGAGATCCTGTGGGTATGCAGGGTGAGTCGGATCGGCAGCGTGAGTTGCTGGATGTGGAGTCGGTGGCT
>JBDIAG010000165.1:0-8117 GCA_039812305.1 Actinomycetales bacterium
TGATCTCGTGCAGGATCGCGTGCCGTTCCGAGGTGTCCGCGGAACGGTAGCGCGCAGCCAACGGAGGGCTTTCGAGCAGATGCCAGGCCGCCATCGTGATGAACTCCCGGGTGGTGACCATGCCGGCGGTCGCGTACGTGACGCACTCCACGAGAATGTCCAGGTCGGTGTAGCCATCGGCGATGAGGTGAGTGATCACGTCGTCCCTGGGGCGTTGCCGGCGACTGCGGATCGCCGGGCGAACGTCGGCCAGGTAGAACCGTGCGATTGGCACCAGTCCATTGACGGCCGCCTGCAGCCATTGCCGGCGAGTCCGGCCGAGATCGGCTCGGCTGATGTCCAGCGGTGGCTGGCGGAGGAAGGACTCCAGACGTCGGGACATTTTCGTGACCGGTCGCTCGGTGAGCCCCACGATGCGTGCGGTCGTCTCCACCGAGTAGTGCAACGCCAACTCGTCCAGGCTGATGGTGTCGTCGACGCCGATCCTGCCGAGCAGTCGTTCGGCGCACTCGACCAGATGAGCATGATGTCGATCCGCTACGACAGCCGGGGCGAAGAACCGGGCCACCTTGGAGCGCTGCTCGTCATGCAGCGGACCGTCCGAAACAAGGATCGGGTGATGCTTGAGGTGCCCTTTGGGAATGAACTCGGCGGTGAATCCCGCCTGGGTCGTCGCCTGCCGGGCTCGCAAGACTTGGCGGGCGGCAGTCCAGGACCTGACCCGCCAGACCTGTCCATCACGCTCGATCCGAGGCTCGTCCGACTCGGTGGGCTTGTATGCACGCCGCTGGCTTGCCCCTTCGCCCACTCCCGCATCCTGCCGCAGCCCGGTGGTCCCGTCCACACGCCGGTCAGTCGATCGCGACAAACCTGCCGATGACCTCGGCGGCAGCCCGGATGTCAGGTCCGAGCACGTGGTCGGACCCGACGCCGGGCAGCGCGTCGTCCGCCATCGCGTAGAACTCGCGCGCCGGGCTGTAGTCCACCCGGTCGGGAGCCAGACGAAGTGCCCGCACCGCGGTGACCAGTTCGCAGGCGAGGAGCTCGGGCACCAGCCCGACCAGGTCGCGGGTGAGCCACGCGGCCTGCGTCGAGTGGCTCGCGTGGTTCTCCAGGCCGAGCGAGACGGTGGTGGAGGCCGCCGTCACCGGTGTCGCGGTGACCCGGGTCCGGGCCAACAGGTCGTTGGCGACGTACTCCAGGATCATCAGCCCCGAGCTGCCCGCCGGACCCGAGGCGAGGAAGGCCGGCAGGCCGGTCAGCTCCGGCTCGCAGAGCGAGGCGAGCCGCGCCACGGAGAGCCCCAGCGCCGGGATCGCCGCCTGCCGGGCACCGTCCAGGCACGCGGCGAGCCGCTGGGTCAGGAACTGACCGTGGTGCAGGGCCGTCCCGTCGACGCTCAGCGGGTTCTCGGCGGCCGCGTTGGCCTCGACGGTGACCGCGTGGGTGGCGGCGGCGAGCTGCTCCTCCCACGCACCGTGCACCTGCGGCAGGGCTCGCAGTCCGAAGGGGTCCTGGAGCCGAGCGGCCGGGCGGGGCGCCCGGCCGGTCAACAGCGTCCGCAGTCGCTGCGCGACACCGGCCGCGTGCGGGTGCTGCGCGACCGAGTGGACGCGGGCGTCGTAGGCCTCCAGCGACCCCCGCAGCGCGAGGTGCGACAGCGCGGCGACCCGCTCGGCCGCCCGGGCCTGTCCCGCCAGCCGGGTCAGCTCGACGGCGCTCAGCGCCACCGTCATCGCGTTGCTGCTGATGAAGGGCAACGCGTCCCCCGGGTCCAGCGCGGCCGGAGGCGCGTCACCGGAGCGCCAGGGCAGCTCGCCGGCCAGGGTCAGTGCAAGTTCGGAGAGCACGGTCAGGTCGCCGGTGCCGATGGCGCCGTAGGTGTGCAGCCGGGGTACGGCGCCGCGGCGGAGCGCCTCGACCAGTGCGATCACCAGTCGCGGGTGGACGCCTGAGCCGCCCCGCAGCAACTGGCGCAGCCGCACCAGCATCGTGGCGCGCGCGAGGCCGTCGTCGAGCTCCGGGCCGACTCCGGCGGCGTGGGCGCGGAGCAGGCGGAGGCCATGAGCACCGTCCGCGACGGCCACACGATGCAGCGCGCCGACGCCGGTGGTGAGCCCGTAGACCGCGCCGCGGGTCCGCGCCAAAGCCAGGTCGGCGTGTCCCCGGTGGACCGCCGCCAGCACCGGGTGTCCCTCGTCGAGCGGCACTCCGGCGGCTTCACCCAGCACCCTCTCGAGCGCGACCGGGTCGGATGGCCGCGCCGCGTAGGCGGCGATCGCCTCGGCATCGAGCCGGGTCCGGTCGCCTGCGTCGTCGGTCCCCCGGGAGCCGCTCTGCGTCACTCCACGCCTCCTCTTCGGCGTCGAACGGCCCGGCCGCCGACGCTCACTCGTCGATGGGCCGCAACTCGTCAGCGTAGGAGACCGAGTAGCGGCGCATCACGCCGTCCTCGCTGATGGAGTACTGGCCCATCCGCCACAGCGGCGGGGAGTAGGCGTGGATGGACACCGACCCGTCCTCGGCACCCGACATCCGGTGGATGTGGTCGGGGCCGAAGGCGAAGTCGCGGGACGCCGCGACGGTGCGCTGGGCGGGCTCGCCGCCGAGCCGCGGCCGCACCTCGTGCACCGCGCCTCGGGTGACGGCAACGGCGCCGCTGGAGGTGTCGTGGTCGTGCCAGCCGGTGTCGTCGGTGGTGTTCCAGCACAGCAGCCAGATGTCGATGTTGGTGTCGCGGTAGAGCGACACGAAGTGCCGGCCACCGGTGTCGTGTCGGGCGTGCCGCTCCCACAGTTCGGGTCGTGCGGCGAGGTGGCGCACCCAGGCGCGCAGCTCGTCGGGATCGAGCACGCGATCGGGGACAGTCGGCAACTCCTGCGGGTCGAGCACGCTGCCGGTCGGGGCCGGGTTCTCCGGTGCCAATGTCATGTCGCTGCTCCCTTCAACAGTCGAGCGGGATTGGTGACGAACAGCGCCCGCCCGAAGGCGGCGCCAAGCCCGGGGTCGGTGGGGACGGCGTACGGCCGGTCGGAGCCGTGCACCAACGCGTCCACGCCGACGACCCGGACCATCGCGTCGACCGCGCGGGTGCCGTAGGAGGAGGTCTCGTAGAAGACCAGCGGGTCGATGGCTCCCAGCGTCCCGCCGCGCTGGGCGAGGCGCTCGTGGTGCAGCGGCGCAAGCCCGGCGAGCGCGACGAAGCCGATGCGAAGAGTCGGCAGCAGCGCCCGGCCGGCCACCTGCCAGGCGAACCACGCCACGGCCAGCTGCGCGAGGTAGGACGTCAGCGCGGGCCACCATCCGGGGACGGGGTAGGCGAGGTCGACCCGGTCGAGGGGTGGCGCGGGTCCGGGGTGCACCAGGACGGGACGGTCGGACGCCTCGGCGACGGCGAGCACCGGCGCGAGCCGCTCGATGGCCGCTGGTGTCGACAGCTCGGTCGCCGGCACCTGGAGGCCGCAGACCGCCGGGTGCGCGAGGAGTCGTGCGAGTCGGTCCGGCTCCGGCTCCGTCAGTGCGGGCGAGGCCCAGATCGCGAAGCCGGAGGCATCCCCGCCCTCCCCGGGAAAGAGCTGGTCGGCGAACGAGTGCCAGGCGGTCAGCAGCGGGTGCGCCTCCTCGGGTGGCAGCGTCTCGACGCCCAGCGGCGCCGGCAACGAGAGCAGTGTGAGATCGACGCCGTCGCCGTCGTCGATCGTGCGACGGGCGGGGCGGTCGTGGTCGGCGGGGTTGACGTCGTACACCGGCTCACCGGGCAGCTCCAGGCGCCAGCCGCGCAGCCGCGGCGAGGTGTTCCGTTGGCGAAGCGCCTCGGCGAACGCCTCTGGCCACAGGTGCTGGTGGCAGTCGACGACCGGGCCGAGCTCGACGTCGATCCGGGCGTCCGTCGACGATGGGAAGCGCTTCACATCGCCTAGTGAAGCGCTTCCCACACGAAAGTTCAAGAGATGTGGTCAGCGCGCGAGCCGAACTCACCCCCGCCATCGCCGTCTTCGGGCGACACCTCTGCTGTCGCCGGCGGATCCTATGCTCGTGAGTGTGTCGAAGCAGCCCACGCTCCAGGACGTCGCCGACGAGGTGGGCATGGCGCTGACCACCGTCTCCTACGCCCTGCGCGGCCAACGGGGCTCGGCCGAGACCGTGCGCCGGGTGCGGGAGGCCGCCGACCGGCTCGGCTACCAGGCGAACCCGATCGCCGCGGCGCTGGCGGGCGGGCCCTCCCCCACCGTGGCGGTGCTGTGCGGGACGATGCGCGATCTCTGGCAGCAGTCGCTGGTCGCCGACCTCTCTCGGGCGCTGCTGGCCGCCGGCCGGCACGCCGTCGTCGCCGACGCCGACGGGCAGCCGCAGCGCGAGGGGGCACTGCTCTCCAAGCTCCGCGCCCTTCGGCCCTGCGGCCTGCTGGTCGCACCGCTCGACCCGTTCGCGCAGATGTGGGAGGAGGTCTCCCGGGACCTGCCGGTCGTCTCGATCGGCGACCAGCTCTCCCAGGCGCCGACCGCCGGGGCCGTGACATTCGACAACGCCACCGGGTTCCGCGCGGTCTTCGACCACCTGGCCGACCTCGGCCACCGCCACCTGGCCGTCGTCGTGCCGCGGCGGCCGAGCACGCCCGATCGCCCGGCCGAACGGCTGGTCGAGGAGGAGGCGAAGCGGCACGGCGTCCGGGTCGACCTGATCCGTACACCGCCGGCGACCGCCGACCCCGACCGGATGACGCATCATCTGACCGAGGTGCTGAGGGCGCCGGATCGGCCGACCGCCGCCTTCTGCCTGACCGACTCCTTCGCGTTCGGCATGCTGCGCGCCGCGAGGGCGCTCGGCCTCGACGTCCCTCAGGACCTCTCGATCATCGGGTTCGAGAACGTCGAACTCGCCGACCTGGTCGGTCCCGGCCTCACCACCGTCGACTGGGGGCGCACCGGCATCGTCGACGCCGCGGTGGGGCAGCTGACCGCGGCGGTCGACCGCGGCGTCCCTCTCGACACCCGAATCTGCGGCCCGCGATTGGTGATCCGCGGTACAACCGGCCCCGCCCCCAGCTGACCCGGTCAGCTCCTTGCTTCGCGGACGTCTGTTCCCTGCTCGGCGTAAGCCTTGAAGTCCTCCATATGCTTCCGTGACTGCTTGACGAACGCACCACGCATGAAGGGGGATGCCAATCGCATCAGTCCGTTGAAGCGGTATTCGTTCTCACTGACCCAGAGCGTGTGCTCCGGGCCGCGCTCAGTCAGATGCTCGCGCGCCGCATTCCACATGCCGTCTGCGACGATCTCACGCTCGAAATGGACGACGGTGTCTGGCCGGACATCCTGTAAGTCCACCGGTTCCCGTCGCGTGATGGTCTCGGTGCACTCCATCCTCTGCCGCCCCGACTGGAACACGATCCTCGACTCAGTACCGACCTGTCCATCCACGCCGCGCAACACCTCGTGCGACACCACGCCTCGGAGCCACTTCGGTCGGCCTGCAGGGTCTTCGAGCAGTTGGATGACCCGCTCCCGGGGCAGAGCGATCTCCATTGAGACGGTGTACTTCATGGTTTGAGTTCTCCTGATTCCTCAGTCGGTGACGCGAGTACTTCCGTCCACGCGGTGGTGGTGCCGGAGAGCCATTCCGTGATCGCATCCGTGTACTGCGATGCGATCGCGACGATCCTGCGTCGTCGGTCGGTGTCGTCCTCGTGTCGGGTCACGATGCCGTGGCGGGAGGTCGCCGATCATGAGGCTGACGGTGGTGGGCGCGACTTCCAGGCGGTCGGCCAACTGGCTGATCGTCAGCGATCCTTCATGTTGCAGGTGGGCGAGCAGGGCGAGATGGCGGGGGGCCAGGTCCAGTCCCTGCAGAGCGGCCGGCATCGGCAGTCTCTTGGCCCGCCCGACTAGGCGCGGCATCAGCAGCAGCATCGATCGGACGGCCTCGACCGGCATCGGAGGCATCATCCTCCAATCACCGTGACGCTCCCTTGTGCGGGGCAGGGCGTGGGCGTGAACACGCTGGCGCGTCCCTTCGGGGTTCACCGGGTTGCCGTCGGCTGCGAAGGAGACAGGTGCCGGACGAAGAAGCGGGCGGCGTCGTCGCCCGCGAACGGCGGGACGCCGGCGTGGCCTCCCATGTTCGCGTACAGCGTCTTCTCCGTCGACCCGAATGCGTCGAACAGGTCGAGGGCCATGTGCCGGTCGTTGAACTCGTCGTCCCATTGCAGGAGCACATGCAGCGGGATCGTGACCTCACGCGCCTGCTCCATGATCGCCTGCGGCACATAGCTGCCCGCGAAGAGTCCGGCTGCCGCGACGCGCGGATCAGTTGCGGCCATGCGCGTGCCGACCGCGATCACCCCGCCAGAGATTCCCACCCGATCACCAATCTCGGGCAGCGCGAGCACCTCGTCAAGGGTGGCTTGCCACTCCGGCACCGCCTGATCGACGAGCGGAAGGACCAGCCGGTCGATGACATCCTCGCTCGGCGTCACACCCGCAGAGATCGCGCGAACGAGATCGGCTCGCGCCTGCTCCGCGCCAGGCAGTCGCGGCCGGTCACCGGCGCCCGGCAACTCGATGCAGAAGGCGGCGAACCCGTGCGCGGCGCCGCTTCGTGCCCGCGCGGCCAGACGGGGATACATACGGTGCATTCCGATCCCGCCGGGCTGTCCCATCAGAATGACAGGTACCGGTGCTGACGAGGATGCGGAAGGCGGCATCCAGAGAATGCCTGGGACACCATCGAGGGTAAACGCGCGTTCGACGATTCCCTCATCGAGACGTCGTTCAGAAGTGAAGTGCATGGTCGTGCCTTTCGAGAGTGCTGCTGATCAGCGGCGCTCCCGGACGACCTATCGCCCGACCGAAACTCCTACGAGGAGCACCCATGTCGAATCGTTCACGGGTATCACCTCCTCTGTGTTATGCGCGGTCGTCAGCGAGGCTATCTTCTCCGCGTTATCGCCCGCAACCTCGCGCCGCGCGCGGGTGTCCGAGCAGGGTGATGTCCGGCGTTCAGGTTCTCTTCGAGCTGCGGAGTTGCGTGGTCGGGCGTAACGACGGGCGCTTCACCGAACGTCTTCCTTGTCGCGGGCCGCCTCGCGGAAGTCGACGACGGCCCCGCCGTGCTCTCTGGCCCAGGTGGTGAGGGCCTCGATGGGCCCGACGAGGGTCCGGCCGAGGTCGGTCAGGCGATACTCGACATGCCGCGGAGCATCTGCCCGTCGTTCCACCAGGCCGTACTGCTGCAGACGGCGCAGCGTCTGGGTGAGCATCTTCCGCGAGACGCCGCCGATCAGCTCGACCAGCTCGCCGTGCCGTCGCGGCCGTCTGCTGAGACCGTAGAGCACGAGCACCGCCCACTTGTCGGAGATGATCTCGACCGCCAGGCGCGTGGGGCAGTCGGCGAGGAAGACGTCTCCGGTCGCATTCTGCACGCGGCCAACGGTACCTCGGGGTGCCTTTCAGGTCCGTAGCGTCATGGGAGAACGCACACGGCGAGGAGGAGTCATCATGTCGCGAGTGGTCGTCTTCGATGAGTTCGGCGGCCCGGAGGTGCTGCGGATCGTGACGGAGCCCGTCGTCGAGCCCGCGGCGGACGAGGTCAGAGTCAGGGTCGAGGCATTCGCGGTCAATCCGCTGGACGCAATGATGCGCTCGGGAGCGTCGCCGGCTCCGGTCCCGCTGCCGCATGCGCGCCTCGGCATCGAGGCGACCGGCGTGATCGAGGCGATCGGCTCCGAGGTCACGTCGTTCCGACACGGCGACGCCGTCATCGTCACGGCGATCCCGGACGCGGCGGCCGGCGGGAGCTACGCCGACCACATCACGATCCCCGCCGCCGCGCTGATCCCGCGCCCGGCCGGCCTCGGTGTCGCGGAGGCGGCGGCGGTCTGGGTCGCCTACTCCACCGCCTACGGGGCGCTCGTGGAGACGGCGAGGATGCATCCCGCCGACCTGGTGCTGGTGTCCGGAGCCTCCGGTGCCGTCGGCCGTTCGGCTCTCCAGATCGCGAACCGGATCGGCGCGGTGCCGATCGCGGTGACCCGCGACGCGGCGAAGACCCACGAGCTGCTCGACGCCGGGGCGGCGAGCGTGATCGCCACCGACCGCGAGACCGTCGCCGACGCGGTC
>JBDIAG010000166.1:0-8032 GCA_039812305.1 Actinomycetales bacterium
GCTGCCGCCTGAGCGCACCTGGCGGAGGGTGCGGGCGACGGTGACGAACTCGCTGATGCGGCACCGGGATGCCCAGGGCCACGAGCGGCGCAGCAGGTCGATGACTGGTGCAGCCGGATAAGCGCCCGGCATCCAGATAACGGCTCAACGGCCGGACATCGCCGGATGCCCGGCCGTTAGCCGGATGCCCGGCTGTCAGCCGGATGCTCGGCCTCGTTCCGGATGCCCCGGCCCTCAGCCAGCCGCCCGACACCCGCCCCCGGGGGCGGCGAAACGCCCGTCCTGTGCCCGCCGGAGGCCGGCGATCGGCGCCGCCAGCCACACCCCCGACGAGCGGCAACGGTAGACACCCAGGGGTCACCTGACAGACGCACGAGACATCGTGTCGCCAACGTCCCTTCTCTGGCTGGATCCAGAGCCGTCAGCGAGGAGCCATCCGGAGCGCGCCATCCATCCGGACGACCTCGCCGTTGAGGTAGTCGTGCTCGATCAGGAAGGCGGCGAGGGCCGCGTACTCCTCCGGCCGGCCGAGTCGTTGCGGAAAGGGAATCCCCGCCGCCAGCCCCGCGCGGATCTCGTCGCTCACGGTCGCCAGCATCGGGGTGTCGACGATGCCCGGCGCGATCGTGCACACCCGGATCCCGTACTGAGCCAGGTCACGAGCGGCGGGCAACGTCAGACCCACCACTCCGCCCTTGGAGGCGGCATACGCCGCTTGGCCGATCTGGCCCTCGTAGGCCGCGATCGAGGCGGTGTTCACGATCACCCCGCGCTGGCCGTTCGAATCCGGCTCGGTCCTCGAAATAGCCTCCGCCGCAGTGGACATCACCGTGAAGGTGCCGATCAGATTGACTTGGACGACCTTGGCGAACAGCCCCGGATCGTGCACGCCCTTGCGCCCGAGAATGCGCATGGAAGGCCCGATCCCGGCACAGTTCACCACGCAACGCAGCGGATGAGGGCCGGTCGAAGCGGTCTGGACGGCCGCCGCCACCTGCTCCGGATCGGTGACGTCCGCCGCCACGTAGGTCAGTCGCTCCCTGCGGGGAGCGGCCTCGATGGCTCCGGGCAGATCGATCCCGAAGACCGTGGCACCGCGCTCCACCAGGGTCGCGGCGGTGGCCGCGCCGAGGCCGGACGCACTCCCGGTCACCAGGGCAGCAGTGTTCGCCAGTTGCATCAGATCTTCCTCCTCGCCCGCCACGATAGATGACGCGTTTTCGGGCCGCGTCCGAGTCCTCGCGTCAGGCGCCGCTCGCGCGAGGCGACCGGGCCCTCCTCACGTCGGGTCCCACCGCCACAGCTTGGGCGGACGTCCACCGGACGTGGTGGCGATTCCCGCCTCGGCCAGGCCCGGCGTCTTGGCCAGGTCACGATTGAGGTTGGCGCGATGCGGATCCCGGCCGGTCAGTTGGGCGCTGATCCGCACCGCGTCGGTCGCCGTGAACTCCGACCCGGTCAGAGCCCGGGTGAACTCGAGATCCCGCCAGAGCCGTTCGGCGAGAATCGTTCTGGCCACCGAGACGATGCGGTCGTGGTCGAAGGCCAACGGTGGGACCGCGTCGAGGCGCACCCACGTCGCGTCGGAGCGAACCGACGGCGGGTACGCCGCGTACATGGCGATCGACAGGGACGGGCCGCGCGGATCCCGGAACGGCTCGTCGAAGGTGTGCAGCTGCCCGAGTGCGGCCGGCGCCTCGCGCACGCCCAGACGCTCCAGCGCGCGCAGGGCGGCGTCGGCGAGCCGCTCCCCGCTGCGCACCACGACACCCGGCAGGGCCAGCCGGCCGAGGAACGGATCGCTGCGACGCTCGTGCAGGCCGATCAGCACGCGACGGGTGCCGCGGTCGTAGCTGAGGGCGAGGGCGTCCACGCAGACCACGCTGAAGATGTCGGCGGGCATACCAACCTCCGATCCGAGCGGGCGGGACCGTCCGCGATGAGCACGACGGGTGAGCCTACGGCGTCCTCGACGAGGCCGATCGCCGCCATCGGATCCGCAGGCAGCGGGCGGTAGTCGGGACGGGCCGAGGCGGCCACCGCCGTCAGCCGTTCCAGCTCGCCGAGATCGCGGCCACCCGGCACGGGAAGTGGAGTGCGCTCCCCGGCCCAGGTGCCGGCGACCTGCAGTGGCGCGGCGCCGAGAAGATCCAGATGCGAGACGGCGATCCCGTCCACCCGTCCCGCGACGGCGGCCGCGTACCGCAGCGCCGGCAGATCCAGGTGCCCGGTGCGCCAGCCGCCCTGATACCGCCCTTCCCGGTTGTCCGGCTCCGGCAGCACCAGGGCCGGATCCTCGGTCGGCATCGGCCCGGCCCCGTGACGCGTTGCGTAGCAGCGAGTCAGCCCCAGCACGAACGGCCGGTGGCCGAGGGCCTCCAGCTCCGCCACCAGATGCCGCGGGGTGACGGTCGACCAGGTCGTGTGCGGATGGAAGCCGTACCACTCGTCCAGCAGGACGCCCTGGCTGCCTTCGAAGAGGACGGTCCCCGCCTCGAGAGATCTCGCCAGCACGGCGTCCAGGTCGTCGAGGATCGCGACGTCGCTCGCGACGTCGCACAGGGCGGCCGCCATCTCGGCGACACCGGGGTGGCCGGCGTCGGCGTGATCGACGAGCCGTAGCAGCGGCTCCGCGTAGAAGGCCAGCGCGTCGAGAGCGGCGACGGTGGCGGCCCGGTCGCGCAGCGAGCCCATCCTGGGGGCCGCGACCTTCGGCGCGGCCGCCGGCGACACGAAGTTGCCGACCATCTCGCCCGCTTCCGCGCCGTGGCGGACGGCCAGGTCGTAGGCGACGGTCTCGCCCACTCCCAAGCCCGTCGAACCGTGGCGGTCCTTGCCGCGCAGGATCTCTCGCGCCCGATTGAGTGCGATGTGGACGGGCGTGGTGACCAGGCACCGGGCGTCGGCCCGGATCAGGCCGAGCGGATCCTGGACACCGAGCCCGCTCAGTGACTCGGCCTCCACGGCGAGCAGCATCGGATCGACGAGCATCGGCGCCCGCAGAAGGGTGGGCACGTCCAGAAAGGTGCCGGAGCCGAACTGCCGGAACGTGTGGTGGCGAGGGCCATGACGGACGTTGTGCGCAGCCTGTGCCCCGCCCGACCACCGGACGACCGCAACCGTGTCGGGGATGACCGCGGCGAGGTGATCGACGGTCGCCCCCTTCGACTCGTCGCCATAGCCGAGTCCCACCACGATGACCGGCGCCCCGGCCGCTCGGCCCGGCAGGATGCCGGGCCGAGCGGGAAGGACGGTGTCACAGATCATCGGGGAGCACTCCGCCGGTGGCGATCGTCCCGGTCGGGGCGACGGTGGCCAACGCCTTGCCGACCGCCGCTCCAGCACGCGATCCGAGTTGCCGCAGGTCGTCGAGGCCCTCGTCCAGGGTGATCGAGTCCTCCATGATGCCGACGGTGACCGCGATGAGGTCGCACACCGCCTCGGGATCGTCCAGCTTGAGGAATCGCTCGCCGACGATGTCCCGCCAGTGCGTCTCGATGTCGGGATCGTCGTAGTAGAAGGTGAGGTTCGGCAGGACGTAGTACACGTTCCAGCGCTCCTGCAGCCTCCGGTAGACGTCGGCCACGTCCAGGTTCCGCGTGGCCCGGTCGCCGATGAAGCGACGGATCGACTCGGCGAACACCACGTCCTTGTTCATCTCGTCGCCGATGAAGAAGATGTAGCCCTTCTTGCGGCGCTTGTCCCAGGCGTCCGTCTGTGCCCGGGTGGCGAGGAAGTGTGCCGCCAGGGCATAGCCCTCGCGCTTGTCTCCTCCTCCCCCACCTTCGAGGTAGATGTCGCGCAGCTGGTCGTCGATCCGGTTGTCGGACTCGAACTGACCGATCTGCAGCGGAACCGCGTCGTAGATGTCGTCCCCGATCGCCCCGACCAGGATCTGCGGATCCTCGGCGTAGCCGCCGCGGGTGAGCAGGCCGAGAAGATCCGGAAGCCGCTGCTGCAGCGTCTGCGGAACCTTCTGCATGGAGCCGGTGACGTCGAAGAGGACGGCGATCGGCGTGCTGTTCGGGTGTTCGGCGGAGTCGCGGGCCTCGCGGATCGTCACACCGAAGGGATCGAGCGAGGGCGCCGCCCGGCGCTGATCGCGCGGGACGCCGCGCATCCTCGCGGTGTGTGCGAAGGTCGCCTGCCCGGCGGCGCGCCGAGCCCGGGCGGCCTTCTGGTATTGGGTCGTATCCCATTGTCCTGCACCCATCGTGGGCCTCCTATCAGGTGGAGTTGCGGTTGTTTCGGTCTGGTGAAGAGATTCGGTCGTCGGACCGGGTGCGCATCAAGCAGCAGGCATCGCGAAGGGACGGAACCGCCGCGGGCCGTAGTGGACGCGCAGGAACAGGTCGTATTCGCGCAGCATGCCCGCCGGCCCGAGCTCCGCGGCCGCCTCCGCGAACGCGAGGTGCCGGGTCTCCGACGCGGCGAGCATCGCGTGGAACAGGTCCCGGACGCCGGCCGCATCGCCGTCCCTTCCCACGACGGTCGGGTCGGCTCCCCAGCCGGTGACGACGACGCCGTGCTCGGCGGGATGGATGAGCACGTTGTCGAGACTGAGCCCCGGGTGCGGTGTGTCGGCCACGTCCAGCGTGATGAGGATGCGCCGTGCCATCCAGGCCCAGTCGCGCCCGTCCAACCCCCGCGGGTAGGCCGACCTCACCTGACGCAACGTGCACATGCCGGCCGGAATCCGGTAGGCGACCCACGCTCTGGCCGACGTGGTCCCGTGGTCGGCGATCCGCGGGACGAAAGCCGCCAGGTCCACGGTGGCCAGCCGGCGCGCGACACCGACGACGTCATGGGCTGCCGGCACCGACGTCCGGGAGATGTCGACGAACACGCCGGGTTCGTCCGTGGCATAGGTGGAGATCAGCGCGGTGCGACCCGTCCGGACGCGAAGGGTGTACACCTGCCGCCGGCCGACGATGTGCGGCGAGGCCTGGCCGGCCGAACCGGAGCCCGGATCACACCAGCGGGCGTACAACTCGTTCAGCCGCGCGGTCGCCCGCTGGGCGGTGGAGGCGTCGATCCCATTGGTCCTGACCAGGTCCGGGTGGATGACGGCGATCAGGCTGCGATAGAGCCGGCGGCCCCGGCGAGCGTCGCCCTGCTCCGCGGGGTTCCCCTCGAAGAGGTCGGCCGGCGTTCTCGCCGTCTCGATCCGGCGGATCGCCTCGGTAGTAGTAGTCGTGGTGACCATGCTTTTACTCTAGTTGAGTATTTGGCTGGACGCAAGCGATGCGGATCTCCTGCGGACACCGTGGTCACACTTCGGCCGGCTGCCGCGTCTTCAGGGCAACGACGACGATTCAGAGGAGGCGTCATGTCCGACACGATCCGGGTACCACCGGCGGAGATCACCGGCTTGGTGGGCACCGTGGTGACGAAGATCAGCAAAGCGGTCCTGGGCGAGGTACCGACCCCGCTCGCGGTGTACTGGCACAACGGCCCGGTCCTGCGTACGTACTTCGCGCTCGGCAGCAAGACACGCCGGTGGCGCGCCTGCGATCCGAGCCTGAAGTCCTTCGCGCACATGGCCGTGGCGTCCCTGGTCGGCTGCAGCTGGTGCCTCGATCTGGGCTACTTCCAGGCCCGCAACGAGAAGCTCGACCTGGACAAGGCCCGCGAGGTGCCCCGGTGGCGCGAGTCCGACCTCTTCACGCCGCTGGAACGGGATGTGCTGACGTACGCGGAGGCGATGACCCAGACGCCACCGACCGTCACCGACGAGCTCTCGGCGAGACTGCTGGATCAGCTGGGAACCAAGGCGCTGGTCGAACTGACCGCCTACATCTCGCTGGCCAATTTCTACGCCCGCACGAACGTCGCCTTCGGGATCGAGTCGGACGGCTTCGCAGCCGCCTGCGGCTTGCGCCCTCTTGCCGAGCCGTCGGCACGTCCCGGGCTCGCGTCGACGGGCTGATCCGGGAGGCAACCCCCGGTTGAGGGCCGAGCATCCGCTTGGGGGCGGAGCATCCAGCGATACGTGGTTGCCGGGGCTCCAGGTGGTTGCCGGCTGAACAACCGGCCCAGTCAGGACGCATTCATCGACCGAGGATCCGCCTCGCCCGACGCAGATCGTCGCGGGCCACCAGCGGCCCGACGGTCGCCATTCCCCACTCGACCGGGCGCCGCCAGCCCGCAGCATCCACGGTCGTGGTGGGCGCAACAAGAGTCCCGTGGGCACCTGTGGACGTCAGATCGGTGAACCGGAGTCGGAGATCCACCTCGATGCCGCGCCAGCTGCCGTGCTCGGCCCAGACCCGGCCGGTCTCCCACGCCGTGATCTCGAGTTCGGGGCGCAGGCCGGGCCAGGTCACGTCGCGCCAGCGGGTGCCGACGCCGGGTGGCCCGGGCGTCAGCAGTTCCACCGCCCGCAGGCTGGATTGCCAGCGCGGACGGGTGGCCGGGTCGGCGAGGAAGTCGAAGACCTGCGAGACCGGCTGGGGGAAGTGAACCTGCACCGCCGGCCCGCGGCCGTCGGATGTCGTGCGTCTCAGTCTCATCGCGTCCATCTCGATCCCATCGTCGAGGAGCAGTGGCCGGTCGCCGGGTCGGAGCGGTATCCCGCCCCGGGCACGGCCCTACCATTTGCTCATGCGTCGCATCGCCATCGCCAGTGTTCCCCTGCTCCTTCTCGTGGGCGCTTGCGCGCCGGCGACGCAGGACGACGGCACCGGGTCCGCCTCGGAGTCCTCGGCCGCCTCCAGCGACCCGAAGGCATGCGCCACCGACAAGGTGATGACGTCGGGCACGCTGACGATCGGAACCGACTCCCCCGCCTACGACCCCTGGTTCAGCGACAACGATCCGACGAACGGCAAGGGATTCGAATCCGCCGTGGCATACGCGGTGGCCGATCGGCTGGGCTTCGCCCCGGATCAGGTCACCTGGGTCACGGTGCCCTTCAACAACTCGTACAAGCCGGGAAAGAAGAACTTCGACTTCGACATCAACCAGGTCTCGATCAATCCCGAGCGGGCGAAGGTGGTCGACTTCTCCGACTCCTACTACAACGCCGCCCAGGCGGTCGTCGCCCTCGAGGGAACGCCCGGTGCCGAGGCGAAGTCACTGGCGGATCTCAAGGGCCTCCGGCTCGGTGCACAGACCGGCACCACCTCACTGACCGCCATTCGGGAGGTCATCAAGCCCGAGACCCAGCCGTTGGTCTTCGAAGACACCAACGTGGCCAAGCAGGCACTGGAGAACAACCAGGTGGACGCGTTCCTCGCGGATCTGCCGACCGCCTTCTACATCTCCGCCGCGGAGATTCCCAATTCGACGGTCGTCGGGCAGTTCCAGCCGGATGTCGGCGAGCAGGAGCAATTCGGCATGCTGTTTGAGAAAGGCAATCCGCTGGTCGAGTGCGTCAATGGCGCACTGGCGCAGATGACCGAGGACGGGACTTTGGACAAGCTCCAGACGGAGTGGCTCTCCACGGTGGTCGACGTACCCGAACTGTCGTGAGTTCGTCCTTCGCGAAGGGCCCGGCACCGGGCGACACCGACGAATGGACGCCCAGCCCTCGAGAGCTGGAGCGCCGCAGAGTCCGCCGATCCCGGCGCAATCGCTCCATTGCGATCGCCGTGCTGGTGACCGTCGCCTTCGTGGCGATCGTGTGGGCGGGCCTGGTCAACAGTCCCGGCTGGTCGACGGTGAAGGTCACCTTCTTCGATCCCGACCATGCCCGGGACGCGCTGCCCGGCATCTGGAAGTCGTTCTGGCTCAACGTGCAGCTGTTCGCGCTGGCGGAGCCGCTGATCCTGCTGGTCGCCCTGGCGGTCGCCCTGTCCCGGCAGGCGCGGTCGGCGTGGCTGGTGCCGCTACGAGCGTTGGCGGTCATCTATGTCGACCTCTTCCGGGGGATCCCGACCATCCTGCTGCTCTACCTGCTCGCCGCCGGCGAGCCCGCGCTGGGCCTGCGGGGAATGCCGAACTCGCTGTTCTTCTGGGCCTTGGTGGCGTTGGTCCTGTCCTACGGGGCCTATGTCGCGGAGGTGATGCGGGCCGGGATCGAATCGGTGCA
>JBDIAG010000167.1:0-7990 GCA_039812305.1 Actinomycetales bacterium
CGGCACGCTCGGCCAGCCGCTCCAGTTGTTCCGGCGAGCCGGCCACGACGACCGAGGACGACGCGTTCACCGCGGCGATGTCGAGTTCCAGCCCGTGCTCGGCCAGCAGCTGCTCGACCGTGGGTTCGTCGGCGGCGACCGACATCATCCCGCCGGGCTCGGTGCCGGCCATCAGCCGGCCGCGGGTCGCGATCAGCTCCAGGCCGTCCCGGCGGGTCAACACGCCGGCGCTGACGGCGGCGGCGATCTCGCCGACACTGTGCCCGATGACCGCGGCCGGGGTCACGCCCCAGCTCGCCCAGAGTTCGGTCATCGCCAGCTCGATGCTGACCAGCGCCGGCTGGGTGAGCCAGGTCTGGTCGACCAGCGCCTGGTCCGACCCGTACAGGACCATCTCGATCAGGGATCCGCCCAGGTGCGTCCGCAGTTGGGCGTCGCACTCGCGCAGCACGTCCGCGAAGACCGGCTCCCGCTCGAACAGCTCGCGGCCCATGCCCGGGTACTGCGAGCCCTGGCCGGTGAAGAGGAATCCGATCCGGGGCGGTTCGCCGGTGGTGGTGGACGGCCGGTCCGCGAGCTGCCGGCGCAGGCTCTCGGGGTCGGCGCCGACGGCCGCCACCCGGAAGCGGTGGTGGGTCCGACCGGCCCCGGACACCCCGGCCAGGGTGTGCAGGTCGACCGGCGCAGGGTGTTCCAGTCGTTCCAGGGCGCGGGACCAGTCGTCCCGCAGCCGCTGCAGGCCGGTCTCGTCCGGCGCGGAGAGGGTGAGGACGACCGGCCCGGGGGCCGACGCGGGCGGATCCTGCCGGGGCGGCGCCAGTCGAGCCGGGGCCTCGCCGACGACGATGTGCGCGTTCGTGCCGGAGAAGCCGAACCCGGAGACGCCCGCCAGTCGCGGTCTGGCACCGCGGGCCCAGGGGCGGGACCCGCGGACGACCTCGACTCCCAGCTCGTCCCACCGCACGTGCGGGCTGAGCTGCTCGCAGTGCAGATTGCCGGGGAGGCGCTCGTGTTCGAGGGCGAGCACGGTCTTGATGATCGAGATGACTCCGGCCGCGGACTCGGCGTGGCCGATGTTGCTCTTCACCGAACCGACCAGCAGGGGCTGGCCGGCCGGCCGTCCCGGGCCGTAGGACGCCCAGGCCGCCGAGAGCTCGATCGGATCGCCCAGCGCCGTTCCGGTGCCGTGCGCCTCCAGGTAGTCGACGTCGACCGGCCGTACGCCGGCGTCGTCGAGCGCGCGGACGATGACGTCCTGCTGGGCAAGCGGATTCGGCGCGGTGAGGCCGGCCGAGGCACCGTCCTGGCCGATCGCGCTGCCGTGCAGGACCGCCCGGATCGGGTCGCCCGCCGCCAGGGCGTCCTCCAGGCGCTTGAGGACGACGACGCCGACGCCCTCGGCCCGCACGAAGCCGTCCGCCTGCGAGCCGAAGGTGTGGCAGCGACCGGTCGGTGACAGCATGTGCGCGCGGCTGACGGCGACCGAGGCGTGCGGGGCCGCGATGACGTTGACGCCGCCGACCACGACCTGGTCGCTGTCGCCGTCGCGCAGCGACCGCATCGCCAGGTGGGTGGCGACCAGGGACGAGGAGCAGGCGGTGTCCACCGCCATCGCCGGGCCGCGCAGCCCGAGCAGGAAGCTGATCCTGCCGGCCGCCGCGTTCAGGGCCGTGCCGGTGGCGAAGTAGGCGTCCAGCCCCTCCTGGCCGCACTCCTGCAGGAGGGTGGCGTAGTCCGATCCGGAGATGCCGACGAAGACCCCGGTACGGGTCTCGCGCAGCGTCGTGGCGTCCTGACGGGAGTCCTCGATGGCATGCCAGGTGGCCTGCAACAGGAGCCGGTGCGCCGGATCGAGGCTCTGCGCCTCCCGGGCCGGGATCCCGAAGAAGCCCGCGTCGAACTCGTCGATGGCGTCGAGGAAACCGCCCTGATCGCTGGTGATCGTGGCTCCGGCGGCTCCCTCGTCCCTGAACTGGTCTGCGTCCCACCGGGATTCGGGCACGGTGCGGACGCCGTCGACACCGCGCTCGAGCAGCGACCAGAACGACTCGAGGTCGTCGGCGCCCGGGAATCGCCCGGCCATGCCGATCACCGCGATGGCCCCGCGGCCGGCCGCGGGAGGAGTCGTCGGCTGGAGCGCCGGGGCCGTTGCCGACTCGACCACGGACCCGCTCCGGGGTCCGGTCCGCGGCTCGATG
The DNA here is from genome assembly GCA_039812305.1 of Actinomycetales bacterium. Classification (GTDB taxonomy): domain Bacteria; phylum Actinomycetota; class Actinomycetes; order Actinomycetales; family CAWJMD01; genus JBDIAG01. The sequence continues at coordinate 2,199 of JBDIAG010000167.1, forward strand.
CTGGGCTCGGTCTGCGGCTCGGGGTTGGGTACGGTCCGGGGCTCGGGGTTGGGTGCGGTCTGGGGCTCCGCGCTGGGCGCGGGGAGGGCGACAGAATCCGCCGGAGTGACGTCGGGCGCGGGGGCGGAACCGGGCCCGGGCTCGGCCGGGGCGGTGAACTCGTGGCCCCGGCCGGCGACGCCGGGCATGGGTGCGGGCGGAGTCGCGGCCGGGTGTTCCTGGTCCGCGCCGGCGGCGAGAGCGGCCGCGGCCAGCTCGCGAGCGCTCGGGTGACCGAACACGTCCGCGACCTGCAGGGTGATCCCGTACCGGCTGTTGAGCCGCGAGACCAGGTCGATCGCGCTGAGGGAGTCGACCCCGAGGTCGAGGAAGCCGGCGTCGGGATCGATGTCGTCGGGGCCGCCGTGGCCGAGCAGGTCGGCCAGATCCGTGCGCACGGCGCGGAGGGCGGTGCCGAGGTCGGGCAGGGCGGCCAGTCCGTCCGCCGCCAGTCCGTCCGCGGGCGGGGTGGCGGACGGTCCCGCGGTGCCCGGTACGTGCAGTTCCGCGAACAGGCCTCGGGGCGCCAACGCGGTCATCGTCCGGGCGAACCTGACCGGCTCGATCGGGCAGGCGACGATCGGCAGCGGCCGGCTCACCGCGGCGGCGAGCGCGGCGACGCCCCGCTCGGGCTGCACGTGTCCCACGCCGCCGGCCGCGAACGCGGCCAGATCCTGGGCCGAGGTCATGCCCCCGGTGCTCCAGGGGCCGAAGGCGACGGATCCGGCCGGGCGACCGGCCAGACGCCGCCCACGCAGCAGGGCATCCAGCGCGCCGTTGGCCGCCGCGTAGGCGGCGTAGCCGGCGGTGCCCCACACGGCGGTCACCGAGGACGTCGCCAGCACGAAGTCCAGGTCGGTGTCGTCGAGTCCCTCCAGTGCCCGCAGCACGGCGGCCAGTCCGGCCACCTTGGGGTTCATCGCCTCGGCGAAGTCGCTCTCGGTGCATTCGCTCAGTTCGCGATGCCGGATCGTGCCGGCGACGTGCACGACCCCGCGCACCGGCGGCAGCACCTCGTCCGTTCCCTCGACGGGCGCGGAGAGGGTGGCCTCGATCGCGGCGGCGTCGGCGACGTCCGCGGCGAGGTAGCGCACGCGAGAGCCGAGTTCCGACAGCAGGTGCCGGGCCGGCTGGGACAGGCCGTCGGCGGGCGTCCGGCCGACCACGACGATCCGCCCGGCGCCGAGTCCGGCCAGCCGGGTGACCACCTCGCGTCCGACAGCTCCCATCCCGCCGGTGACGAGATAGCTTGCGTCGCCGCGAATCTGCCAGTCGGTTGCGGAGTCGGGCGCCGCGGGCACCAGGCGGGCACCGTAGGTCCGTTCGCCGCGCACGGCCAGCAGGTCCTCGCCGGCGGGCGGCCGCAGCCGGGTCGCGGTCGCCAGAGTGGCCGGATCCGGCCGCTCCGGGACGTCGACCAGCATCACCGATCGCGACGGCGCTTCGATCCGGATCACCGGGAGGAGGCCGCGCAGGGCACCGCCGACCGGGCCGGCCGGGCCCAGGTCGGACGTCGGCGCCTGTTGCGCCCCGGCCACCAGGATCGTCAGCTCGGCGCCCGCGACGAGACCGGTCACAGCCGCGCACACATCGGCTGCCGCCCGGGCCGCCAGATCCTGACCGGCGAGATCCTGGCCGGCGAGACTCTGGCCGGCGTGGTCTTGACCGGCCCCATCCTGACCGGCCCTGTGCTGACCGGCCCAGTCCTGACCGGCCCGGTGCTGACCGGCCCCGTCCTGATCGGCCCCGTCCTGATCGGCATCGTCGTCCAGAGCCCCGCGGGGCACCATCAGCACCTGGTCGCCGGACTCCGCCAGACCCGCCCACTCCCTCGGGGACGGCAACGGTGCCGACCGGACCTGCCGGCCGGCCGCGCGGGCCGCCGCCACGATGCCGGCGGTCTCCCGGGCGTCGCCCACCACGACCAGCGGCGCGGTGGCGGGCTCGGTGGCGAGTTCCCGCCAGTCGATCCGCAGCATCTCGATCGTCGGCTCGGCTGCCCGCGACGACGAGCCGGAATCGCCCGGCTCCCGGACCGCGCCGGTCGTGGCAGCGGCAGACGTCACGACAGCGGGCACGTTCGCGGGACGCGCGACAACGGACGCCGCGGGCTCGGCAGCGGCGGTGGCCGCGATCGTGGAATCGGCGACAGCGGACACTGTGCTCGCGGAGACGGCGACGGCGGGCGTCACGCTCGCCGAATCGGCGACAGCAGGCGCTGTGCTCGCGGAGGCCGTGAGCGCCGGCGCGTACTCCCGGCGCTGCCAGGGATAGGAGGGCAGGGTCATCACCCCCCGGCCGACGTCGCCCACGCGGGGATCCACCGGGTCGAGGCTGGTCGTGGTGCGGCGGGTCACCGCCGGATGCGGGTTCCCCGCGGCGAGCGCCAGCAGAGCCGCGCGGGCCTCCGCCGGCTCGCCCGCCAGGACGACCGCCCGCTCCTTCAGCCGGGCCCGGCCGCCGGTGACGGTGCCGCAGAACACCGGATACCCCTCCGCCGCCAGATCCCCGAGCACGCCGGCGTAGCGCTCCGCCAGGTGCCGCAGAGCCGTCTCGTCGTGCGCCGAGATCTCGAAGCCCGTTGGCTTCCGGACGTTGTCGGCATCCAGCGGGGCCGGCTCGGGAGCCGAGCCGAGGATCACGTGCGCGTTCGTCCCGCTCATTCCGAACGAGCTGACGCCGACGTGCACGCTGTCGGTCGCCGGCAACGGCGTGGTTCGCACCGGCAGCCGCAGGTTCTCGCCCAGCTCGACCATCGGATTGACCTCGTCCAGGCCGGCGATCGGGTACGCCTCGCGGTGCCGCACCGACAGCAGCGCCCGGGCGACACCGGCCACGCCGGCGGCCGCCTCGAGGTGGCCGACATTGGCCTTCACGGCGCCGAGGAGGACCGGCTCGGTGGCGTGGTCGCCGATCACCCGGCGCAGCGCCTCGATCTCGATCGGGTCGCCGAGACGCGTTCCGGTGCCGTGCGCCTCCACGCTGGACAGCTCCCGCGCCTCGATCCCCGCCGAGTCCAGGGCCTTGGCCAGCAGGGCCTGCTGGGACAGCACGTTCGGCGCGGTGAAACCGGTCGACCGGCCGTCCTGGTTGACCGCGGAGCCGCGGATCACGGCGTGGATCCGGTCCTCGTCGCGGATCGCGTCCGCGAGCCTCTTCAGCACGAAGACGCCGGCTCCCTCGCCTCGTGTGAAGCCGTCGGCCCGGGCGTCGAAGGCCTTGCACAAGCCGTCCGCCGCCAGGGATTTCGTGTGCGTGATGGCCTCGGTGGAGTGCGGGGAGAGCACCAGGTTCACCCCGCCGGCCAGGGCCACGTCGCAGTCGCCGGCGGCCAGCGCGAGCCTGGCCTGGTGCATCGCCACCAGCGAGGACGAGCAGGCGGTGTCGATGGCCAGCGCCGGGCCGGTGAGGCCGAGGGCGTAGGAGACCCGGCCGGCGGCGAAGCAGTTGCCGTTGCCGGTCGCCGAGTACAGGTCGCCCTCACCCTCGCACCAGCGGACGTAGTCGCTGCCGGTGACGCCCAGGAAGACCCCGGCCGGCACGCCGGCCAGGGACGCCGTGGTGATCGCGGCGTCGTCGAGAGCCTCCCAGGCCACCTCCAGCAGCAGGCGATGCTGCGGGTCCAGATGGCGCGCCTCCCGCGGGCTCACCGCGAAGAAGCCGGCGTCGAAGCCCAGGACGTCGTCCAGGAATCCGCCGCGGTGCGGCAACCCGGCCCACTCGGCCGGGAAGCGCTGCCGGCGTTGCTCGGGCAGGTCCACGATCGCCCGCCGGCCGGCCGTGAGCAGGTCGCGCAGATCGTCCAGGGTGGCGACCCCGCCGGGCAGCCGCAGGCCGGCCCCGACGACGGCGATCTGCTGCCGCTGCCGGTGCTCGTCCAGCTCGGTCCGCATCGAACGGATGGTGTGCATGGCACGGCCGAGCGCGGAGTTGGCGGTCGGTCCTGGGGACTGCGTGCTCACGTTCTCTCCTGGGCAGTCGGACTGGGGATGGTTCAACGGGACGAGACCTGTTCGGCACCAACCGAATCGAGCAGCAGGTCGGCCAACGGCTCGGCGAGGGCGCCGGACGTGCCGTACGTCCACAACAGGGTCGGGGACAGCCGGATGCCGAGCACTCGCTCCAACCGGGTGCGCAGCTCCAGTCCCATCAGGGAGTCCAGCCCAAGTGCCTTGAACGGCACCTGTGGATCGATCGAGGATGGTTCGAGCCGCAGTACCTTCGCGGCCAGTCCGCGCACGGTCTGCTCGATCGCGGCGTCCAGCCGCTCCCGGTCACCGGCCCGGGCCAGCGCGGTGAACTCCACGTCGGCACCCGAGCCGGTGGCAGCGCCCTGGTCCTCGCGCAGCCACGACCAGGAGGGCAGCCCGGCGGTCTCCGGGTAGGCGTCGAACCAGGCCTTCAGATCCAGCGGCGCGTAGGAGGTGACCACGGCGTCCTCGGCCAGGAAGCCGAGCAGGGCGTCCCAGGCCTCCTCGACCCCGAAGCCGCCCAGCCCGCGATCGGCCAGCCGGGATCCGCGCACGTCGTCCTGGCTGGCCAGTCCGACGTCCTCGAACGGCCCCCACTGGACGGACAGACCCACGCGCCCGGCCGCCCGGCGGCGCCGGACGAGGCCGTCCAGGAAGGTGTTGGCGGCCGCGTAGCCGGCCTGCCCCGGGTTGCCGACGAGGCCGGCGATCGAGGAGAAGACCACGAACAGATCCAGCGGGTCGGCGGCGGTGGCCCGGTCGAGGGCGAGCGCGCCGCGCACCTTGGGGGCGAGCACGGCCTCGAGCTGGTCGGCGGCGAGGGTGGCGATGGTCGCGTCGGCGAGAACCCCGGCTGCGTGGACGACGCCCCGGATCGGTACACCACCCGACCGGACGGCGGTCAAGGCCTCGGCGACCCCGGCCTCGTCGGCCACGTCCACCTGGGCGGTGCGGACGGTCGCGCCCTGGTCCCGTAGCCGCCCGATCCGCTCCTGCGCCCCGGCGGAGGGCGCGGAACGGCCGAGCAGCAACAGGTTCCGCGCACCGAGCGACACGGCGCGCTCGGCGAACGACAGCCCGAGGGCGCCCAGTCCGCCGGAGATCACGTAGCAGCCGTCCGGCCGGAACCGGCCGCCCGGCAGGGCGTGCACCGCCAGGCGGCTCACCGTCCCGGGCTCGGTCAGCACCAGCTTGCCCACGTGCTCGCCGCGGGCCATGTCCCGCAGGGCCTCGCCGGCCCGCCCGAACGGATACGTGGTGACCGGCAGGCCGGCGAACAATCCGTCGGCGGCCGCGCTCCAGACCCGCTGCAGCAGCGACGCGAACCGCTCCGGGCGACGGGCCATCAGACCCGCGATGTCGACCGAGGCCACGGTGATGGCCTTGCGGAACGGCGTCAGGCCGAGGCGGCGGCCGCTGTAGATGTCTCGCTTCCCGACCTCGATGAACCGGCCGTCCTCGGCCAGCACCTCGAGACCGGCATCCAGTGCGGCCCCGGTGAGCGAGTTCAGGACGACGTCGACGCCGGCTCCTCCGGTGGCGTCCAGGCTCGCCCGTACCCAGTCCAGCGACCTGGAGTCGAAGACGTGCTCGATGCCCATCCGGCGCAGCTGGTCACGCTTGGCCCTGGTACCCGCGGTGGCGATCACCCGGGCGCCGACGTGGCGGGCCACCTCGATCGCGGCCAGCCCCAGCCCGCCGGCGGCGCCGTGCACGAGCACGGTGTCGCCGGCGCCGAGGCGGCCGAGGTCGATCAGCCCGTGCCAGGCGGTGGTGCCGACC
>JBDIAG010000168.1:0-7978 GCA_039812305.1 Actinomycetales bacterium
CGGACGGCCGCAGCATCGGAACCCTGTTGAGCGACATCACGGAGAACGTGTCCACGCTGATGCGGCAGGAGGTCGCGCTGGCCAAGGCGGAGATCCGCCAAAGCGGTACCCGAGCCGGCAAAGGCATCGGACTGATGGTGGGTGCCGGTGTCGCCGGCCTGTTGCTGCTGGTCTTCGTCTCGATCAGCGCGTGGTGGGGACTGGGCCAGTACCTGGCGCGGGAATGGGCGGCGCTCATCGTGGCCGCGTTCTGGGCACTGGTCGCCCTGATCCTGTTCGCCACCGGCCGCGCGGAGATGCGCCGGATCCCGGGCGTCGAGCAGACCACCGAGACACTTCGCGAGATACCGGACGCCCTCAAGGGCAACGAGAAGGAGACCCGATGACCACGCCCGAGAACCCCGATGCGATTCGCGCCGACATCGAGCGATCCCGTCGCGAACTGAGCCAGAACGTCGACGCTCTGACCGACACGGCGAATCCGCGGAACATCGCCGGCCGCAAGGTGGATCAGGTCAAGGGCGCCGCTCGCAGCGTGCGCGAGCACCTCATGGGCGCACCCGACGACCCGTCCGATCCGGGACGCCTGGGCGGCGGCGTGGACACCCTCACCGACACGGCGGCCGATCTGCGGGATCGGGCCGCCGGCCTCGCCGAGGCGCCACAGCGGGTGCGAGGCAGGACGAGGGGCAATCCGCTTGCCGCAGGGCTGATCGCGTTCGGCCTCGGCTATCTCGTCTCCTCCGCGATCCCGAGCTCGCAGCGCGAGCAGGAGGCGGCCCAGCGGCTGCAGGAGAAGGCCGAGCCGGTCAAGGAGACCCTGACCGAGTCGGTGGAGGAGCTGCGGGACCGGATGCGGGAGCCGGCCCGCCAGGCCGCGGAGTCGGTGAAGGAGAGCGCCGGCGAAGCGGTCGACACCGTCAAGCAGGAACGCGACAGGACCTGAGGAGACACCACGATGAGCACACCGATCCCCATGCCGCCCATGCAGCCGGACCCGACCGATCCGACACAGCCGCCGGCGGAGCCGGGGACGCCGATTCCGCCGGACGAGCCGGGCCCCATCCCGGACGCACCTCGTCCCGAGCCCGAACCTGACCCTCGCTGAGATCCAACCCCGGACGGCGTCCGGTGGCGGCGGGCCCGCGTCCAGCGAGCTCGCCGCCAACGCCTCAGCTCTCGATGGCGGCCGAGCCTCCACCCTTGAGCTGGGCCAGCCTGCGCTCCACCTCGGACTGCTGGGCGAGGTCCTCGAGCTGGTTGAACTGTGCGTCGAGCGAGGAGGCGGCCAGTTCCTGCTGACCCGCGACCTTGGCCTCGTCACGGCGCACCTTCTCCTCGAACCGCGACAGCTCGGAGGTGGGGTCGAGCACGTCGATGCCCTTGAGGGCGTCCATCACCTGACCTTGCGCGGCGGCCGCCCGCGACCGGGCGACCAGCTCGTCGCGCTTGCGACGCAACTGGTCCAGCTTCATCCGCATCTCGTCCAGGCCCGTCTTGAGGCGAGTGACCACCTCGGTCTGCGACGCGATCTGGGGAAGGGCCGCCTCGATCTCTCGCTCGAAGGAGAGCTGGCTCTGCAGTGCGTATTTGGCGAGACCGTCGAACCGGTCCGCTTCGGCGGTCTGACCCGCCGCGCGCAACTGGTCAGCCCGCTGGGAGGCCGCGGCCGCTTTGGCACCCCATTCGGCGACCGCCTTCTCGTCCTCGGCCTTGTCGGCCTCCAGGAGACGCAGATTGCCGATCGTCGTGGCGGTGGCCTCCTCCGCGTCGGCGATCGAATTGGAGAAGTCCCGGATGAGCTGATCGAGCATCTTCTCCGGGTCCTCGGCCTGGTCGAGCAGGGCGTTGATGTTGGCCCGCGTCAACTGGGCTATCCGTCCGAAGATCGACTGCTTCTGCGTCATGTTCGTCTCCTTTGTCTTTCGGTGAACCCTACTTTGCGCCCGCCCCGCCACGTGCCGTTCCGGGCGTCGTCACCGGCGCCCCGAGCCACGCCGGCCTCCGCCGGAGGATCGCGATGCCGCCGAGGCCCTGCGCGTGCTGGAACCCGAGCCGCTCCCGCGCCGTGACCCGCCGGATCGGCTGCGCGAACTGCCACCCCAGCCCGACGAACTCGAGCGCCGTGAGCCGCCGCTGCTCCAGCCCCCGCCGAAGACGGAACCCCCGCCCCAGCCACCGCCGCCCCAGGACGGACCGTTGCCCCAGGAGGGACCGCTCCCCCACGACGGCCCGCCACCCCACGAGGGACCGGCGACGTCCTGTTGGGCCGCGCTGACCGCCAGCTGTGCCAACTCGTTCGCGCGCTCCGCGGCGGCCAGCGCCTGAACCGGGTCGGCACCCGCCTGCGCCTCGCCCAGGAGCTGCGCGGCCTCAGCCGCATGCGTGCGTGCCTTCGGGCCGACCCGATCGCCATGCGTACCGATCAGAGCGTTGGCCTGATCCAGGGCCGCCTGCGCGACGGTGACCGTGCGCTTCAGCCGCTCCGCCGCCTGCGCGGCCCGCGCCTGATCGTCCCGGGCGGAGGCCACCGCCTGATCGAGACCGGCGTCCGCCTGGGTCAGCGCGGTCAGCGTCGCCAACGGATCCCCGCCACCGGCCGCGTGTGCCCGTTGCACCGCCGCCTGCGCGGTCGAGATCGCCTGCTGCACAGCCGGGCTGGACGGCAAGCCGGCGGCGGCCGCGAGGTCGCCCTCGAGCGCCGCCAGAGCGGAGGGCAGGTCCTGGGCGGCCGACCGGGTCTGCTCCGCCACCCGGTCGACCCCGGCGAGCAGATCCTCCGCCTCCCCCACCGCGATCTCGGCCGACCTGATCGCCACGGCCGAGCTGCCGGCCGACGGCACTTTCACCGCCTGCAGGGCCTGCACGTGGGGCGGCGCCTCACCGCCGGCCGGCGAGCCATCCGGCACCGGGCCGGGCCCGGCCCCGGCACCGGACAAGGCGTTGCGAGCGAAGGCGATCCGCTGCCGGACGTCGCCGGGAACGTGGGCGACCGGCGCGACGGCAGCCGGCGAGAACGTGGAGGTCAACTGGCTCAGCGTGGCCTCGGCCCGGCTCACCCCGCCGTCCAGCGCGTCGACCCGTTGCATCAGGGCCGGAACGAGGGTCGAGGCACGGCTGGCGATGTCCCGCAACGCCGCGAACTCCCCCGCCTGGGCGGCCAGCGTCTCGTGCGCCCGATCGCACCGGTCGGCGATCTCGGCGAGCATCTGCCGCTGCGTCGGCTCGTCCTCGGGGATGTCGTCCTCGAGCTGCTGGCGCAACCGGAAGGCTGCCTGCATCGACTCCTTCGCCTCGGTGAGCGCGGTGGCGAAGGCCGCCACCGCCGCGTCCCCGAACTCGGCCTGGGCGAAGGCGAGTTCGCGGTCGGCTCCACGGACGTCCTCGTCAGTGGCGACGAGGCGGCGGGAGACGTCCCGGTGCAGGTCGTCGAGCGGCACCAGGGGTGGGCCGGCCATGCCACCGGGACTCCACTGGCTGGAATCCGCCGACCGGCGCCTCCGCCGCCGGACTCCCCAGGTCACCCCGATCACGGACACCCCGACGACGGTGGCCCCCACGCCCAGGACGAACGCCGGGGACACGCCCGGGGTGATCAGCTCCGCCATCTTCACCGACACAGCCCGCGCGGCGCCCGCGTAATCGCCCGCGGCGAAACCGGTCTCGGCCGCATCCGTCACGCGGTCGAGCTCGTCGTCGTCCAAGGGGAAGTCGTCGGTGACGGAGAGGTAGTAGTCCTCGTCCTGCGTCGCCATCACGAACAGCGGCTCGTCGCGACCCAGGCCGCTGCTGGTGGCCACCTGGTCGGCATAGTCGCGGATCGATGCCCCGTCGGTGCTGTCGACCGACAGCACGTAGAGATCGATGCCGTCTTCCTCGTCGAGCGAGATCAGGGCCTGCCGCAGGCTCTGCTCGCCGGAGGCGAGCCGACCGTTGACGTCATTGATCTGGTGCGGCATGGAGGTGACCGGCTCCGCGCCGGCCCCCGGCCCGACCAGCAGCAGGCCGAAGGCCAGAACTCCCGCTGCGGCCCCCAGCCTCGTCGCCCCAAGTCGCATCACGCCGCCCAGTCTGACACCGATGCGGCGGCGGGACTCGCTCAGGCGCGACGGCGGCTCGCGGCCAGTCGGTCGTACACCTCCTCGAAGCGGGCCAGGGACCGGGCGTGCTCGTGCTCGTTCGCCATCAGGCGGCTCTGCGCGCCCATCGATTCCAGGTCCTCCGGCGAGGACAGGATCGACAGGATCCGCGCGCTGATGCCCGCGACATCGCCCGGTGTGAACAGATACCCGTTGCGGCCGTTGTCGATCAGGTGCGGCAGAGCGACGGCGTCGGCGCCGACGACGGGCAGTCCGGAGGCCATCGCCTCCAGAGTCACGATCGACTGCAGCTCGGCGACACTGGCGATCGCGAAGACGTCGCCGGCGTGGTAGACCTTCGGCAGATCGTCGTCCGGGACGAAGCCGAGAAGGCGGACGTACTCGGAGACGCCCAGGTCCGCGGCCAGCCTGTTCAAGTGGTCGCGGTAGGGACCCACGCCGGCCACCACCAGCTGTACGTCCAACCGCCGCCGTACCGACGGCAGCGCCCGGATCAACTGGTCGATGCGCTTCTCCTGGTCGAGACGTCCGACGAACACGACGGTCCTCCGGTCGGCGAGACCGAAGTGAGCACGAGCGGCCGCGGCCGCCCCCTCCCGCGGGTGGAAGCGGGACAGGTCGATTCCGCAGGAGATCGCGTCGATGTGACCGGTGAATCCGCGGGCGGCGAAGTGCTGCGCCGCCAGTGGTGTCGGAGTGCTGACGTAGTCGGCCCGGGCGAACACCCGCGACGCGTCCCGCCACGCCCTGGTCGCCGCCCAGTCCCGCACCCTCTGCGGTACCGGTACATGGTGCAACAACGGCTCGGGCATGAAGTGATTGGTCGCCATGACCGGCAGGCCGCGCCGCTGCGACGCGCGCAGGCAGGCCCGTCCGATCACGAAATGCGACTGGAGGTGGGTCACATCCGGACGCATCCGCTCGATGATCCGCTCGACCCGCGACACGACGCCACCGGGCAGCGCCACCCGCTGGTTCGGATAGACCATGGTCGGAAGCGACCTGAGCCGATGGACCGTGACGCCGTCCACCTCGTGGGTGTAGGCCTCACCCGTGTCGGAGACCGCCACCACTTCGACCGTGTTGCCCCGTTGGGCCAGGCCGGTGGCCAGGCGATAGGTGAAGTAGCCGGCGCCGTTCACGTCCGGCGGGTAGGTGTCGGTCCCGATCAGGACGCGACGCCCGCCGCGGCGGGACGCCTCCGCGACGATCTCTTCGGCGGGCCGCTCGTCCGCGACCAGGGTTCGCACGTCATCGAACATGGTGAATCTCCTTCGTTCTCAATGGTTTCTGGTTCTGGGGTTTCTGGTACGGGAGTTTCTGGTCCTGGGGTTTCTGGTGCGGGGTCGAATGACTCCGGGTCGGGTCCGGCGATCGCGGCGCGGTCGAGTGGCCGGTACGCCTGACCTCGCCGGGCGTTGCCCGGATCGGAGCCGTGGCGGACCCGGCCAGCGCGAGCACCCCGGCACCGGTCACCGCGATGGACAGGCAGGCGGTGGCCGCGGCCGCGGCGGTGGCGGGCAGCGGCTCGTGCAGGAACACCAGCCCGATCCCGGCCGCGACGACGGGATCCACGACCAGCAGGAGCGCATACGAAAGCCCGAAATGATTTGCCCGGTAGGCGTTCTGCAGGATGAGGCCACCGGCGGAGACGAGGACCAGCGCCACCGCCGTCCGCCAGTGCCACAGTGCCGACCAGTCGCCCTGCACCTCGATGGCGATGACCCGCACCAGTGCGGCCGTCACTCCGAAGCACACCGCGGCGACGGCGGCGAGCACGCCGGCACGCCAACGGGACGTGAGCCGTCCACCCAGCATCAGCGTCAGCACGGCCAGCGGTACACCGATGGTGGTGAGCACGAGGAGGTCGGAGTCCGGCAGATGCGGTGCGGCCGTCGCGTCCTGCGGCAGGCTCGACACCAGGCCGAGCAGCCCGGCGCTCACCGCGATCGACCCCAGGATCTCCCGGCGGCCGACGCGGTGTCCCCGCCATCGGGCGGCGACCCAGACGGCTACCAGCAGGCCGCTGATCCCCAGCGGCTGGATGACGCTCAGCGGTGCCGTGGCCAGTGCCGTGAGGTGGAGGATCATGCCGATCCCCGTCACGAGCACACCCAGCAGCCACCGGGGGCTGCGCAGCAACTGGCCCACCAGGGACGCCCTGGCCACAGCGCCACCCCGGGCGGCCGTGGCCGGCTGTTCCTGTGCGGCGGCGCCGATCGCGACGCACCACGCCCCGAGCACAGCGGCAACGATCTGCCACGTCATGGGATGCACCTGACCTGGGCGTGGTCGTTGCCGTTCATCGGTGCGGGGCTCCTTCGACGTGGCGTGCGGATCCAATGACGTTGTCGCCGCTGGCATCTGCCATCCAGCCTGGGCCCGTCCGGGCCGTAGGGCATCGGGGAGAGCCCCGTTACGGCACGACCGCCGACCCTGAGAAGTCCCTTGCGTCAACCCTGAAAGAGACCGCCCACTGTCCGCGGAAGCGGTGCGACTACTTCATGCTCAGCCGGTGAGGTGGACGATGTCGTCGCCTCGGCGCGGCATCTTCGCCGGCTACCGCACGGGGTGCCCGGCTCCCGGATACCTCCACGGGGTTACCCCGGAAGTAGCCCTCCGGGGTGACGCCCGGCGCACTGCCCGGCTACGTCGTGCGGCGTAGGCGGAGGGACGCTCTGCGTCGGATGTTGCCAGCCGGACGTGGAGGGAAGCTGACAAGCGTCCACGAAAACCCGTCCACGATCGGAGAGAACGATGACCATGTTGACGCTGCCCCTGTTCACCGCCCCCTGGGATCGCGTAGGTGACGGGCCGCCGTTCCCGCTCTTCCTCGTCCCGCTGTTCTGGCTGGTGTTCCTCGCGGTCGTGGTGACCGCCATCGTGCTGTCGAGACGCCACCGCGAGGCCGGTGAGGGCCGTCGTGCCGGTGAGCGGGTGCTCGCCGAGCGGTTCGCCGCGGGGACCATCGACGACGAGGAGTACCGCCTGCGTCGAGCCGTGCTGCGGGAGAAGAAGCAGCCGTAGGCCATGACTCACACGGCGGCGGGAGTGGTCCGGGCCGATCGGGGATGCGCCCGGGCCGGATGCGTATCGAGCAGGACCCGGACCGCTCCCACCCACACCAGCGCCGAGCCCAGAAGATGCAACACGACGACGAGTTCGGGGAGGCCGCTGGCGACCTGCACGAGACCGACGAGCCCCTGCCCGGCCAGGACGACCAGGAAGATGCCGACCCGGCGATGCGGCACTCGTGTCGCCGGGCCTCTCGAGGTGAACCACAGGCTGATCGCCAGCCCGCCGACGATCGCGGCGGCGAGGCCGTGGCCCCAGACCACCACGGTCCAGTCGAACGGCATGCGCGGAACCTCGGCCGAGTCCCCGGCGTGCGGGCCCGATCCGGTCACGAGGGTGCCGACGACGACCAATACCGCGGTCGCGCTGATCAGTGCCACACCGTGGCGCCCCAGGCCCGCGCCGCGATCGACGGGGTTGGCGGACGGGGTGGACTTGCCCGGCGGGCTGTCGACGAGGCCGACCTTGTGCCAGGTCACCGTCGTGGCGGTGACCAGCAGCATCGCGGCGATGAAATGAGCGGCCACCACCCACGGGCTCAGATCCGTCCACACCGTGATCCCACCCACCACGGCGTTCAGCACGACGACCCAGAACTGGGCCCAGGCCCACCGGGTGACCTCGGGCACCGGCCGCCGCTGCACGCGGGCAACCACGATGAGCCAGCCGACGACGATGCACAGGACGACACTCAGCAGACGGTTTCCGAACTCGATGAGGCCGTGGAGTCCCTGCTCCGGCGTCGTCGTCAACGAATCGGCGGTGCAGTTCGGCCATGTCTCGCAGCCCAGGCCGGACCCGGT
>JBDIAG010000169.1:0-7936 GCA_039812305.1 Actinomycetales bacterium
CGCCAGTCCCTGGTCTCCGGCGAGCTGCCCTGGGCCGCCCTACTCCTCCTGACGGCGTGGGCAGTGGCAAGCGTGCTCGCCGCCCGCCACTGGTTCCGCTGGGACTGAATTGCCGGCTTGGGTTCAGTACTGGCTGGCGCTCGCAGCTGGCTGGGGCTCAGTACCGGCTGGGGTTCAGTACTGGCTCCGGCTCCAAGCTGGCTGAGGCTCAGTACTGGCTGGGTTCCGCGCCGGTGTGGCGCGCGCCGGCGCTGGAGCGCCCACAACCAACCGCTTGTCCGCCGAGCATCCAGCTGTCAGTCGAGCAACCAGCGACCGCTGGCTGGTCAACACATAAGTGGTCAGCGCGCAAACAACCGGTCGCCCCAGGCGCCGAATCCAGCGCCGATCCGGAGGGCGACGAACAAAGTCGGGGCGGGCCGCCGGTCCGCTGACCCAGCCCAGCGTCGACGGCAGCAGCCTGGGGCAATGCCCCACGTGGCGGAGCAGGCCCCACGGGCTGGGACTCCGTGCCCGCCAGGTTCCGCGCCGGCGTGCCGCCGGGCTGCAGCGCCCACAGCCAACCGCTTGTCCGCCGAGCATCCAGCTGTCAGTCGAGCAACCAGCGACCGCTGGCTGGTCAACACATAAGTGGTCAGCGCGCAAACAACCGGCCGCTCCGGGCGCCGAATCCAGCGCCAATCCGGACGGTGGCGAGACGGTGGCGGGGCGGGGACGCGGCCCGCTGACCCAGCTCGGCGAAGACAGCAGCAGCCTGTGGCACTGCCCCGCGTGGCGGGGCAGACTCTCACCCGGTGCGCTGGCAGGCGCCCAAAGCCTCAGACGGTGACGAGGCCGCCCTCGGGAGTGGGCTCCGCCTCGGGGTCGTCGAACCACAGGCCGTTCTCGGCAAGGTAGCGGAACCGCACGGTGGAACCCTTCGGCAGCGCCACCGAGACACTGCGCGTGCCATTGCTGCGCTTGCGCAGTTCGTGTGTACCGGGCGTCCAGTCGTTGAAGTCGCCGACGACACTCACCCGACCGGCCGGTTCGGCGGCGGGCAGAACGAAGGTCACCTTCGGGGAAGCAGCCTTGGACGTCGTCTTACGGATCATTCTTGAGTACTCCTGCTCGTTCGGGTCTGACACGAGCGCCGTTGCTCACCTGACAATGATGCCCGACCATCGGGCTTGTTCTGTGCAACCTCGGCCGGAGTGTGGTGAACCTTGAATCGGCATCCCGCTCAGGAGGTCCCGTTGGCACTACGGTTGCGCTTGTGCAGACTCCCGATCCGTTGCCCGACCGGCCCGCTCCCGACAACCCGCCCGGCAAGCTCGTACTGCTCCGCCACGGAGAGACCGAGTGGTCGAAGACGGGCAAACACACTGGCCTGACTGACATTCCGCTCACCGAACGCGGCGAGGACCTGGCTCGCGCCGCCGGCGCGCTGGTCACCGGCTACAACTTCAAGCTCATCCTCAGCTCGCCCCTGCAGCGTGCCCGTCGCACCGCCGAGCTGGCCGGTCTCGACGCCGAGATCGACCCCCTTCTCGTCGAGTGGGACTACGGCGGCTACGAGGGCCGCACCACCAAGGAGATCCGCAAGGAGCTCGGCTACAACTGGACCACGTTCACCCACGGAGTGATCCGCGGCGAGACGCCCGGCGAGACCGTCGAAGAGGTGGCCGCCCGAGCGTCCCGAGTGCTCACCCGGGTACTCCCGGCGATGGTGGACGGTGACGTCGCGCTGATCGCCCACGGCCACTACCTGCGCATCCTGACCGCGGTGTTCCTGCACCTGGCGCCGCGGTTCGGGGCGATGATCACCCTCGACGCGGGTTCGGTGTCGGTGCTCGGGTACTACCGCGAACAGCCCTCGATCCTGACCTGGAACCGCGGGCCGGAACTACCGCTGCAGCCGTCGGAGTCCTGAGCGCGCCAGACGGGTGAAACCCGCTCTCCCAGCGCGCATACCGACCACGTCGTGAGGGCACGCCACGGGTCGATCGCCGAGGCTCGGTGGCGTTCGCGCGGTCGTTGGACGTCCAGAGACCACCAACGACCGCGCGATCCACGACCGGACGTCCGCTCGACCCGGGCGACCGGACGCCGGCTCGGAATCCCGCCCTACGCGCTGGCCGAGAGATAACCGAGCAGGTCGGTGCGGGTCAGCACGCCGCGGGGTTTGCCGTCGTCGAGCACGACGACCGCCGACCCGGTCTCGAGTAGGCTCATCAGTTCGTTGATGGGCGCGCCCGCGCCGATCTGCGGCAAGGGGGCGCCCATGTGCTGATCCAGCGAGTCGGCCAGCCCGGCCTTGCCGGCGAAGAGCGCGTCGAGCAGTTCCCGCTCGTCCACCGAACCGACGATCTCGGCTGCCATCACCGGCGGTTCGGCGCGCACCACGGGCACTTGGGAGACGCCGAACTCGCGCAGGATGTCGATCGCCTCGCGGACGGTCTCGGTCGGGTGCACGTGGACGAGCTCCGGCAGCGATCCGGTCTTGGCCACCAGAACGTCCCGGACGGTCAGCCCCTCGGTGCCGCGGGCCAGGAAGCCGAAGTTGGCCATCCATTCGTCGTTGAAGATCTTGGAGAGGTAGCCGCGTCCCGAATCGGGCAGGAGGACGACGACCAGGTCTCCCGAGGCGGCCTCGCCGGCGACCTGGGCGGCGGCCACCACCGCCATCCCGCAGGATCCGCCGACCAGGAGCCCGTCCTCGCGGGCCAGCCGCCGGGTCATCGCGAACGAGTCCCGGTCGGGGACGGCGATGACCCGGTCCACCACGGAGCGGTCGTAGGCCTGCGGCCAGAAGTCCTCGCCGACGCCCTCGACCAGGTAGGGGCGTCCAGAACCACCGGAGTACACCGATCCCTCCGGATCCGCCCCGACGATCTGGACGCGACCGTCCGAGATCTCCTTGAGGTAGCGCCCGGTGCCCGAGATGGTGCCGCCGGTGCCGATGCCGGCGACGAAGTGCGTGATCCGGCCCTCGGTCTGCGCCCACAGCTCGGGTCCCGTTGTCTCGTAATGGGACCGGGGATTGTTCGGGTTGGAGTACTGGTCCGGCTTCCAGGCTCCCGGGGTCTCCCGCATCAGCCGGTCCGACACCTGGTAGTAGGAATCGGGATGGTCCGGCGGCACGGCCGTCGGGCAGACGACCACGTCGGCGCCATAGGCGCGCAAGGTGTTGACCTTGTCCGCGGACACCTTGTCCGGGCACACGAAGATGCAGCGGTAGCCGCGCTGCTGGGCGACCAGCGCCAGCCCGACGCCGGTGTTGCCGCTCGTCGGCTCGACGATGACTCCGCCCGGCCGCAACTTCCCGGACTGCTCGGCGGCGTCGACCATCCGCACGGCGATGCGGTCTTTGACCGACCCACCCGGGTTGACGTACTCGACCTTGGCCACGAGATCGGCGGGAAGACCTGCCCCGACCCGGTTCAGCCGCACCAAGGGCGTGTTGCCGATCAGTTCGATCACGCTATCGACGATGTCCACGTGGTCACTGTAGATGTTGCCGGAGACGCGCGGAGGGCCCGTACCGCGCGCCATCCCCGCCCTCGAGCGGCACCGGGGCTGGAGCAGGTAGCCAGGTAAATGCTCCGGCATCCAGAGAGCAGCCCAACAGCCAGAGGTCGCCGGACGATCGGCCGCCAACCGGATGCTCGGCGCCTTTCTGGCCACTCGCCGGCGCTGTCCCCACGTGTCCCGGGTTGGCGGCCCGGCGTCGCCCACGCCATGGCGCCGAGCTAGGGTGGGATCACCCACGCGGGAGCCTCGGGCCAGAGGCTGAGAGTGTGCCGACGCCGCACAGACCGCCTGAACCTGATGCGGGTCATGCCGCCGAAGGAAGTGAGCGTATGACGACTGTGCAGAGCACACCCGACACCGCCCGCCGGGCACTTCGCGGCGGGGTGATCGGCAACTACGTCGACCAGTTCGACATCTTCGTGCCGGTGATCGCCCTCGCCCCCGCGGCGGCCACCCTCTACGGGCCGGGCGCCGGCGCGACCAGCATCGGCCTGGTGTTCGCCGCGACCCTGCTCGGACGGCCGATCGGCGCCGCCGTCTTCGGGCACCTCGCCGACCGGTGGGGACGCAGCGTGACGACTCAGCTGACCGTCGCCGGAGTCGCGGTGACGACCGCGCTGATCGCCTGCGTACCGTCCCACCAGACCCTCGGGGGCGCAACGATTCTGGTGGTGCTGGCGCTGCGGTTCATCGGCGGCGTCTTCATCGGCGGGGAGTACACGTCGGCCGTGCCGCTGGCGATGGAGTGGTCCCGTCCGGAGGGTCGCGGGCTGCTGAGCGGACTGATCATGTCGATGTCCCCGTGGGCGAACGCCTCCATCGCGGCGCTGACCCTGCTCGGTCAGCTCACCCTCGGCCCGGAGGCGTACGCGGCGTGGGGCTGGCGGGTCATCTTCGGCCTGGGCGCGGCGATGGCCGCCGGGATGGCCGTCTACTATCGGCGCCGGGTGCGCGACACTCCCCAGTTCCGCAGCGCCATCAAGCGGACGTCACCCGTGCGCGACATCCTCCTCGGCCCACACCGCCGGGCGTTGCTGCAGGTGTTCGTCCTGATGACCGGCCTCTGGCTGTTCACGAACCTCGCGATCGCGGCCCTGACTCCTCAGCTCAGCGCGGCGGGAACCCTTGCCGCTAGCCAGGTCTCGGCCGTGATGCTGGTGGCGACAGCAGTCTCCGCGGTGACGATGACATTCTGCGGCCAGCTCGCCACCTGGACCGGCCGCCGTCCCTTCTTCATCGCCTTCGGCGTGCTCAGCCTGGTCGCCGCGCCGGCCGCGTACCTGCTGACCCACCGGCTGCTGGGCACGGGTCTGGCCGCCGGTGTGGGCCTGGCCGTCGCTTTGCTGCAAGTGGTGACCGTCTCGGTCTACGGTCCGGTCGGCGCCTACCTGGCCGAACGCTTCCCGGTCGAGGTGAGAGCCAGCGGATACGGCGTCGGGTACAGCCTGGCAATGGTTCTGCCCGCCCTCTACCCCTTCTACCTACCCACCCTGCAGGTCGTTCTCGGGCAGACGACGGCCGTGGCCCTACTGCTCGGCCTCGGCGGTCTCCTGATCGCTGCCGGGGCCGCCGCCGGCCCGGAGACCTATCGTGGCCAGAGGCTGTGAGCGGCCCCGCTCAGGATGCCGTGGTCCAGAATTCGTCCAGGACGCGGCCCAGGGGGCCGGCCTCCTGCATCGGCAGTGAGTGAGTCGCCTCGGGCCAGGTCTGGACTCGACCATCCGGCAGGATCTCCCGCGCGCGGGCAGCCGCCTTCTCGCCGCCGGCGAGCGAGTCCCGGCCGGCGATGGCGACGTAGACCGGCATCGTCAGTCGCTGTGCCCGCTCCGGCGACAGTGGCGACGGAGTTGGGAGCTCGGCCGAATAGTGTTGCGCCCCAGCCTCGATCATCTCTGCCATCGGATCGGAGCCGTCGTACTCGGTGCCGCCGATCCGACCGAGGGCGTCCTCCCGAACGCTCCGCGGGACACCCGGCACCGAGACGAGGGTCGACCACCAGAAGACACTCGCCGGCGGGTAGCCGAAGGTGAGGACCGGCTCCAGCAGGGTGAGCGAGCGGACCTTTTCGGGGTGCAGCCGGGCGTACGTCGCGGCGGTGGCGCCACCGAACGAATGGCCGACGATGTGGGCCCCCTCCGGGGCGAGTTGGGCGAGCACCTCGTCCATCCAGACGGCCTGGTCGTCGAAGGACTCCAGAGGCGCGGCCTGGACGGACAGGCCCGCGTCGCCGAGCGCGTCGAAGGCGAGGACCCGCCGCGACTGAGCGAAGCCGGCGAGGTTGGCCGACCACATCGGGACGCCCGAGGACCTGCCCGGCACGAGCACGACCGGCACCGACCCAGCCGTCTCCGGAGTGCTCCACTCGTAGACGCGCACCACGCCGAACGCGGTGGGCACGTCGTGGGTGGCGCTCGGCGGCGGAAGCTGTGTCATCGCCTCCCGGTAGCGCGCCGCATACACCTCGCGCCCTTCCACCGAGCGGAAGTGGCCCACGCCCGGCGGGCCGGCGAACGTCCGATAGGTGCTCACCGCGCCGACGACGGCGAGACCGGCGACCACCGTGACCGCCAGGCGCCTGACCCACCGGCGGCGCGGATGCCGTTCTCTCGGAGGACGTTTCCCACGCACCGACTTCTCACCCCAATGCAATACGTACGTACCGCATCCTTTCACGGTATGTACATACTGTAAAGCGCTAGGGTGAAGCCATGCCGAAGATCGTCGATCACGCGCAGCGGCGCGAGGAGATCGTCCAGGCCCTCTGGAAGGTCATTCACGATCTCGGCATCGAGGGTGTCACCTACCAGGCGGTGGCGAAGGCCGGCGGTGTCTCGGTCGGCCGCATCCAGCACTACTTCACGTCCAAGGAAGAGCTCGTGCTCGCCGGCTGCCGCGCCATGGTGAGCCGGGCGACCACGGCCTTCCACGCCCGGGTCAGCTCGATGAGCCCGGCGGAGGCCCTGGTCGACCTGCTGTGCGAGCCGATCCCGCGCACGGAGTCGTTCCGTCGCGGCGCCGCGGTCTGGTACGCCTACCTGGCACGCGCCGTCGTCGATCGGGAGATCGGCGACATCGTCCGGGAGGCCAGCCGGGGCACGGTCGACGAGGCGGCCGGCCTCCTCCGGGCCGCCGGCGCCCCGACCGGGTCCGCCACCCGACTCGTCGCGCTGAGCAACGGCTTCACCCAGCGGGTGCTGATCGGCATCACCACCCCGGACGAGGCGATGGCCGCGCTCGCCGACGAGGTCGAGCGCACCCTCCGGTCGGAGCGGCCGGGTCAGGAGTCCTCGTCCACCCAGTCCAAGGTGCGCTGAACCGCCTTCTGCCAGTTGCGGTAGAGGCGAGCGCGTTCGTCGCCGGGCATCGCGGGCGTCCAGCGCCGGTCCTCGGCCCAGTTGTCGATGACGTCCTGCTCACCGTTCCAGTAGCCGACCGCGATCCCGGCGGCGTACGCGGCTCCGAGGGCTGTGGTCTCGGCGACCTGCGGTCGCACCACGTCGACGCCGAGCTGATCCGCCTGGAACTGCATGAGCAGATCGTTGACCACCATCCCGCCGTCGACCTTCAGTTCGGTGAGGTCGGTTCTGGCGTCGGCGTTCATCGCCTCGACGACGTCGCGGGTCTGGTAGGCGACCGACTCCAGCACGGCCCGGCAGAGGTGGGATCTGTTCACGTACCGGGTCAGGCCGACGATGGCGCCGCGCGCGTCCGAGCGCCAGTAGGGCGCGAACAGCCCGGAGAACGCCGGGACGATGTACGCGCCACCGTTGTCGCTCACCCGGGCGGCGAGGCTCTCGATCTCGTCGGCCCGGCCGATCAGCCCGAGGTTGTCGCGCACCCACTGCACCAACGACCCGGTAACCGCGATCGAGCCCTCCAGGGCGTACACGGCGTCGGCGTCGCCGAGCTTGTAGCAGACGGTCGTCAGCAGTCCGTTCTCGCTGCGCACCGGTGTCGTGCCGGTGTTCATCAGGAGGAAACTCCCTGTGCCATAGGTGTTCTTGGCCATGCCCGGCTCGAAGCAGGCCTGGCCGAAGGTGGCCGCCTGCTGGTCCCCGAGGATGCCGGAGATCGGCACGCCGGCGAGGAAGCCGCGCTCGCGCCCCGTCCCGTAGACCTCCGCGGACGACCGGATCTCGGGCAGCATCGAGATCGGGATGCCCAGGTCCGCGCAGATGTCCTCGTTCCAGTCCAGCGTGTCGAGGTTCATCAGCATGGTGCGGGACGCGTTGGTGACGTCCGTGACGTGCACGCCGCCTTCCGGGCCGCCGGTCATGTTCCACAGCACCCAGCTGTCGGTCGTGCCGAAGAGCAGGTCGCCGGCCTCCGCCTTCTCGCGTGCCCCCTCGACGTTGTCCAGGATCCAGCGAACCTTGGGCGCGGTGAAGTAGGTGGCCAGGGGCAGACCCACGACGTCCTTCTA
>JBDIAG010000170.1:0-7906 GCA_039812305.1 Actinomycetales bacterium
CTGTGGTGTCGTCGAGGACGTCCCGCCAGCCGGCAGGCACCGGGTGCGCCCGGTGCATCGCCGCCGCGAAGCCTCGCAGCCGGGCGATCCGCCGCTCCAGCCGAGCCGGCACCGGGTGACCCGCCGCCGCCAGACCGGCGTTGTGTCCTTCGGCGACGGCCAGCGCGGCTCCGCCCACGCCAGTCGCCTCGCCGGCCGCGAAGACTCCCGGCACCGACGTGCGGCCGCGGTCGTCGACATCGCAGACGAGCGACCCGTCGACGTCCACCCGGGTGCGGACGCCGAGCGAGACCGGCAGCTCCAGCAGCGGCGTGAAACCCCACCCCAGGGCGAGCAGGTCGGCCTCGACCCGGCGCCGGCTGGCCTCGACGACGTGCCCGGCGGCGTCCACCGTGGCCAGTTCGACGGCCTCCAGCCGGGACTCTCCGAACGCCCGGGTCACCACGGTGCGCAGTCGGTACGGAATGCGACGGGCGGCGAAGGTCGCCGCGTACTGGGCGCCCTCCAGCAGCTTGCCCGGTGCGCCGGCGGCCCGACGCACCTCCGGCAGCCACCGGGTGGGGGAGTTGGCCTCGCAGACCGCGACCACCTGGGCGCCGGCGTGCGCCACGCCCGCTGCCACGGACAGCAGGAACGGCCCGGTGCCGGCCACCACGACCCGCTTGCCGGGACTGAATCCGTTGGTCTTGACGAAGGCCTGGACGCCGCCCGCGGCCATCACACCCGGCAGGTCCCACCCCGGGATCGGCAGCTGCCGGTCGTAGCCGCCGGCGCACAGGGCCAGCTGGGGAGCCCGCAGCCGTCCGCCGACCTGGGGGTCCAAACCGGACGCGACGGCTGTGCTGGCGGTGGTGTACACGGTGAAACCGGCGTCGTCCTGCTGCACCATCCAGGCGTGCGTGCGCGGCAGATAGCGAAGCACGCCCCGCGATCTGGCCTGCTCCACCCGGCTGCGCAGGTGCCGGAAGGTGGCCCAGTCATGATGGCCCTCACCCTGGGCGGAGGCGGAGTACTCGCCGCCGTGCCGCCAGAACTGCCCGCCCATCCGGGCACCCGCGTCGACCAGGACGACGCGCAGCCCGTGGTCGGCGGCGGCTCCGGCACACGCCAGACCGGCCGGACCGGCACCGATCACGATCAGGTCGTGCTCGACCGTGCTCACCGGTCCACCTCCTCACCCAGCCGCATGCCGTCGGCCACCTCGACCAGGCAGGCCCGCTGGTTGGCCACGCCGTCGATGGTCAGCAGACAGTCGAAACAGACCCCGATCCCGCAGAACAGCCCGCGCGGCTTGCCGTCCTTGCGGGTGGTGCGCCAGGCGTCCACCCCCTCGCCGACCAGGGCGGCCGCCGCGGTCTGACCGGCATAGGCGGTCAGCGGCTCGCCGCGATAGCTGAGCTTCACCCGCGGGGTCAGCGGACGCTTCTTACGTGCCATCGGGTCAGGCTCCTGCGGGGGTGGTGGTGGCGGGCGCGAGTTCGCCGAACCGTTCGGGCGCGAACGGGGCGAGGTCGAGATCCGGCTTCTCGCCAGAGAGGGCCTGGGCGATCAGCCTGCCGGTTCCGGCGGACAATCCGATTCCAGCGCCCTCGTGGCCGCAGGCGTGCCAGAGGCCGGGAGCGCGGGGATCGGGGCCGATCACCGGCAGGTGATCCGGACAGTACGGCCGGAAGCCGTGGTAGTGGCGCAGGATCGCGGTGTGCTCCAGGAAGGGGAACAGCGCGATCGCGTTGCGGGCGATCGTCCGCAGGGCCAGCGGGCTGAGGGTGTTGTCGAAGCCGACCCGTTCGCGGCTCGAGCCGATCAGGATCGTGCCCGCGGGCGTCCCCTCGACCACGGGTGAGGCCTGCAGCCCGGAGTCGGAGGAACCGACGTTGTCCACGTACTCGGCGGCGTACACCTTGTGCCGGATCATCGGCGGCAGCGGCTCGGTCACCAGCACGTAGCCGCGCCTGGGCAGCACCGGGACGTTGACGTGCGCCAGGGCGGCCAGCTCACTCGCCCAGGTGCCCGTCGCATTGACGACCTGGTCACCGTAGAAGTCCGCGGTCGGGGTGCGCACCCCGATGATGCGCTCGCCGCTGTGCACGAAACCGGTCACCGGAGTGTCGGTGTGCAGTTCGGCGCCGTGGTCCCGGGCGAGTCGGAGCAGGTGCGCGGCGGCCAGCATCGGCTGTACCTGACTGTCCTGGGGGTAGTAGGCACCGCCCACGGCCGCCGGGGTGATGTGCGGCTCGAGATCGCGCAGTTCGTCGATGCCGACCTGTTGGGCGTCGATGCCGTAGCCGTGCTGGGTCTTCACCAGCCGGGCCAGCGACGTCGCACTGGACTCCCGGGAGGCGACGATCACCCCACCTTTCGGATCGAACTCCCACAGGTCGCCGAACTCGGCCAGTTCGCCCCGCCAGAGGCCGAGGGAGTACAGCGCCAGCTCCAGCTCCGGCCCGAGCTCCTTGTCCGAGACGAGGATGTTGCCCTCGCAGCGCGAGGTGGTGCCCGACGCCGGCAGGCCGCGCTCGAGGACGGTGACCTCGAGCCCCGACCGGGCGCTGTAATAGGCGATGGCAGCGCCGATGATGCCGGCGCCGACGACGATGACGCGGTCCATGGACTTCCTTTACCGACGCTGGGTGGGGAGGCGCTGGGTGGTCAGCTGGTGCCGGCGTCGCCGGCCAGATCGGCCCGGGTCCGGTCGATGTGCTGCTGTACCAGGGCCTGCAGTTTCCCGGGCTTGCCGCCGAGGGCGAGGTCCACCATCCGCTCGTGCTCCTCGGCGAGAACGGCGAGCGTCCCCGACTGCGCCAGGGCGTCCAGGCCGAACAGCCGGGAGCGTTCGCGCAGGTCCCGGACCTGCTCGACCAGCCGGTCGTTGCCGTGCAGCGCGAGGAAGTCCACGTGGAACTGGGTGTCCAGTTCGATGTAGGTGAGGAAGTCCTCCTCCGCCGCCGCGGTGACGATCGCCCGGGCCACCGGGCGCAGCTGCTCGATCCGCTCCTTCACCTCGGGGCTCGGATCGGTGGCCACCGCCGCCATGATCGGCGGCTCGATCAGCCGGCGGATCTCCGCCAGGTCGTCGAGCTCCTTCGCCGACAGCCGGGTCACCCGGAACCCCTTGTTGCGGACCACCTCGATGTGCCCCTCGGCCACCAGGTCGAGCATCGCCTCGCGCACCGGCGTCGCGGACACTCCGAACTGCTGGGCCAGCTTGGGCGCGGAGTACAGCTCCCCGGGCTTCATCCGACCGGTGATCAGCAGGGCGCGGAGCGTCTCGGCGACGTTCTGCCGCAGGCTCTGGCGACCGCCGAAGACCGGCAGGTCCAGATCCGACTCGCTTGATGTCCCCGGCATTGGTGTTCCGTTCCCGATGCGCCCGGCCCGCCGCGCACGCCTTCTCGGTATGCAGTGCAATAGCACAATACAAGACGGCGTTCGCGGCGGTGACGACTGAAAGGCTCATTCCCGGGTCAGTTCGAAGCCCTCTGGGAAGGGATCGGACGGATCCAGCAGGTAGTTCGCCGTCCCGGTCACCCAGGCGCGCCCGGTGATCTCCGGAATCACGGCGGGCAGACCGGCGACCTCGGTGGTCTCCACCAGGCGGCCCCGGAACTGCGACCCGATCAGCGACTCGTTGAGGAACTCGGTGTCCAACGGCAGCTCCCCGCGGGCGTGCAGGGCGGCCATCCGGGCGCTGGTGCCGGTTCCGCACGGGGACCGGTCGATCCAGCCGGGATGGATCGCCATCGTGTGGCGGGAATGCCGGGCGTCCGAACCGGGCGCCTTGAGATAGATGTGGTGGCACACGTCGATGTCGGGACGCAGCGGGTGCACGACCGGCCGCTGAGTGTTGATGGCGGTGATCAGGGCCAGCCCGGCGTCGATCATCCGCTGCGCGTTCGGACGGGCGAACTCGATCCCGAGATCCTCCAGATCGACGATCGCGTAGAAGTTGCCGCCGAAGGCCATGTCGTAGCGCACCGTGCCGAAGCCGGGCACGTCCACGGTGGCGTCCAGCTCGACCGCGAAGGACGGCACGTTGCGGATGGTGACCGCCTTCGCCGCCCCGTCCTGCACCGCCACGCGGGCCTCGACCAGGCCGGCGGGCGCCTCCAGCCGGATGATCGTCTCCGGCTCCTTGACCTCCACCATGCCGGTCTCGACCAGCACGGTGGCCACCCCGATCGTGCCGTGCCCGCACATCGGCAGACAGCCCGACACCTCGATGTAGAGCACGCCGAAGTCGGCGTCCGGACGGGTGGGCGGCTGCAGGATGGCCCCGGACATCGCCGAGTGGCCACGCGGCTCGCGCATCAGCAGCTTGCGCAGCCCGTCCTGCTCGGCCATGAACCGGACCCGGCGCTCGGCCATGGAGTCGCCGGGCAGCACCCCCACACCGCCGGTGATGACCCGGGTGGGCATCCCCTCGGTGTGGGAGTCGACCGCGGAGTAGACGACCTTGGATCGCATCTCTGTCTCCCTGCTGTTCGCGACGTGGCAGCCTCGGACCGAGGTCGCCGGCTCAGTTGACGCCGGCGTCGATCAGCTGCTGGGTGGCGGTGCGCACGATCGCGTCGTGAGCCGCGGAGAGCGGCTGGCGAGGCGGACGGCAGCCGCCGCCGTTGCGTCCGATCATGTCCTGCCCGAGCTTGATCGCCTGGATGAACTCGGTCTTGGAGTCCCAGCGGAGCACCGGGTGGAGCTGACGGTAGAGCGGGACGGCCGTCTCCAGATCGCCCGCGACGGAGGCGTCGAAGAGCGCGCGGGTGGCCTGCGGGAAGACCTGCGGGTAGCCGGCCACCCAGCCGACGGCGCCGGCGATCGCCACCTCGAGGACGGTGTCGTCGGTGCCGATCATCAGGTCGAGGTCGGGGGCGAGCTCGGAGACCTCGTAGCAGCGGCGGACGTCGCCGGAGAACTCCTTGACGCCGACGATGAGGCCCTCGTTGCTCAGCTTCGCGAGGATGTCGGGGGTCAGGTCGACCTTGGTGTCGATCGGGTTGTTGTACGCGGTCACCGGCAGGCCGACGGACGCGATCAGCTCGAAGTGCTCCAGGATCGAGCGCTCGTCGGCGCGGTAGGCGTTCGGCGGGAGGGCCATGACGGCCTGCGCGCCGAGCTCCTTGGCGACCTGCGCGTGCCGCTTCGACTCACGGCCGGAGTAGGCGCCGACGCCGGGCATCACGGTGAAGCCCTCGGGAGCGTTCGCGACCGCGGTCTCGACGACCTTGTCGCGCTCCTCCCAGCTCAACGACTGGTACTCGCCGAGCGAGCCGTTGGGGGCGACGCCGTCGAGGCCCTGCTCGGCCAGCCAGGCGACGTTCGCGCCGTAGGCGTCGTAGTCGACCTCGAGGTCGGCGTCGAACTGGAGGCTGGTGGCGACGAGGATTCCGTGCCAGGGCTTACGGTCGGACATCGTGCTCCTTAGGGGGTCTGCGGGTGTTCTGGTGATCGCAACGTCGTGGGCAGTGACATGTAATATTGCACTGCGTCTCCCACGCTAGTGCGGAAGTGATCACAAATCAAGAGGCGGTCGCGACGATCCAGGCGTCCCGGACGAAGGTCGCCAGCCGGGCGGTGTCGGAGAGGATCGAGATGTGGTTCGCGCCCGGCCAGACGGTCAGCCGGACGTTGTCCCCGGACCTGCGGAAGCTCTCCTCACCGAGCCGGAACTGGTCCATTCCCCCGTTGAGCAGCCAGACCGGGCCGTCGTAGCGGGCCAGCTCGGCGAGTGGATCCACCGTGGCGACCTGGGCCACCACGCTCGGCGCGGACTCGTTGCGGTAGCCGCCGTCGATCCAGGCCTGCGCCACGGCCGGAGACAGCATCCGGCGGGCGGCCGCGGTGGTCATGCGTGCCCCCAAAGCCGGATGGTTTCCCAGTGCGGCCGCGTAGGCGCGGTACAGCGTGAGCCCGACCCCGGACGGCGTGGTGCTGGCGCCGATCGCGACCACGCCGGCGATCCGGTCTGGGTGCCGCGCGGCCGTGGCGATCGCGACGAACCCGCCGAGGGAGTGACCCACCAGCAGGGCGCGTGGGGCGTCCCCGACGGTCTGCAGGGTCTCGGCGACGGCGGTGTCGAGATCGAAGGACGGTTGCGGATGGCGGCCGTGGCCGGGCAGGTCGGGGGTGCGGACGTCGTGGCCGGCCTCGTCGAGCCGGGCCGCCAGCGGCCCCCACATGGACGAGCTGACGCGCATGCCGTGCAACGCGACGATGGGAGTGGTCATGCTCTGCTCACCCGCGCCCAGACCGCGCGATGGTCGCTGCCCGGAATGTCGACCACGCCGGCGTCCTCGGCCTCCAGACGGTGTAACAGCACATGATCGATCTGAACGAAGGGCCGGCGCTCGGCGTTCCAGGTGCGCACCCAGCCGGCGCCCACCTGCTCGTGCGCGTCCGGGAAACGAGCGGTGATCCGCCGGAAGACGTCGTGGTCCTGCGAGGCGTTGAAGTCGCCGGCCAGCACCATCGGAGTGCGGCCGGCCGGCGTGGCGGCGAGGTTCGCCAGTTCGTCCCGCCACTGCGGCCGGACGGGGGAGGCCGAGTGGACGCCCTTCACCAGCAACGGGCCGTGTGGTGTGGCGACCTCGACGAGCGGCTCGTCGAAACGGGTCGTGCGGCCGGCGTCCAGCAGTGTCGAGGGCCAGCGGGAGAGCACCATCGTGCCGACTCCGCCGCCGGTGTCGCGGCCGTGCCGGTAGGGAAACCGGTCGGCGAGACCGCTGCTGGTCAGTCTGGCGGTGAGGTCGTCGGCCTCGGTGACGACCAGGACGTCCACGTCGAGACGGTCGGCCGCCTGACTGAGCCGGGTCAGATCTCCCTGCCCGTACTCGACGTTGACCGCCATCACGGTCATCGAGCGGTCGGTGGCCGGCCGGGTCGAGCCGATGAAGAACGGCGCGGCGATCGCCGCGTGGCCGGCGACGACGATCGCGCAGACCGCGATGCAGATCCGGTCGCGGGTGACGAGCGAGACCAGCAGAAGCACCACGGACGAGATGCCGACCAGCCAGCGCGCGGCGGCGACGGCGATCAGATCGGTGTGCTGGACGGGCAGCCACCGCGGGATCGTCAGTGCCACGATCAGCAGGGCGCACGCGGCGAAGAAGGTTCGCGCCGCCCAGATCTCCACAGTGCGACGCTCGACCACGGTTCCAGTATGCGGTGGGCCGGGAGCGGGCCGTTACAGGATCGCTGCCGCGTCGGCTTCCGGTCGGGCCGGTGGGGCCCGCCAGCAGATGAACACTGCGGGTCGCTTCCCGGGCGGGGCACCCGGCGGCGTTGTCGGCCACACCCAGGCCGCTCCGCTACGAGGGCGGGCCTCCGCGGTGCCAGCCATCCCGCCCGAAAACCGACACCGCACCGCTGATTTCCCGTCCCGCCCTACTCCGGGCGTAGCGGTCGGCCGGCCAGCACGGAGTCGGCGAGCAGCCGCCCGTGTTCGGCTCCGGCGACCATGCACTCGGCGTAGTAGCGCAGCCATCGCGCGACGCCTTCGGTGCCACCGCGGACATAGTCGTCCAGGGCGGCGTGATAGGCCTGCTGGTCGGTCAGCATGGCGACGTCGGGAACGGCGGCACCCATCGGATCCAGGCCGCGGCCGATCGCGATCGCCCGCGCCAGGGCGCGCGCCATCACGGCATTTCCCCGGACGAACGGCTCGGCCACGGTGAGTTCGGCTTGGGTCAGCGCGGCCACCACCAGTGCCGGTGCCGCGCTCGGGCCGGCCAGCAGGTCGATGAGGCCGGAGAGCCGTGCGTTCGCGGCCGGTTCCGCACGGGGTCGCCCGAGCTGTTCCGCGTCGGTGAGCCCGCGGGCGGCCGCGAGGTGGAGTCGGGCCAGGGCCTGGCTCGGGGCGCCACGCAGCAGGCGTCCGCCCGCTTCCGCCAGGTGGTCGGCCTCGGCGCCG
>JBDIAG010000171.1:0-7832 GCA_039812305.1 Actinomycetales bacterium
ACCGCCCGGCCGTCGCTGGGATGAGGCGCGCGGTTGACCAGGCCGGCAGCCTCCAGGCAGTTCACGGTGCGGGTCATGCTCGGCGGCTGCACCCGGTCGAACTCGGCGAGGGTACCGATCGTCTGCGGCCCGGCGACGAAGAGCCGGGTCAGCACCGAGTATTGGGGATCGCTGATCGCACCGCTACCGGCCCGCTCCTGCCGGATGCGCCGCGTACTGCGGGCAAGCGCCATCCGGAGGTGGGCGGCCAGTTCGGGAGTCGGCGCGAGGGCCGGCTGCGTCGAGGTGTCCACCGGGCCGGGGGCCGGGGTCGAGTCCTCCGGCGTCGGGGTGACGGCCTCCGGCGTCGGGCCGGGGGCCGGGGTGGCGGATGGAGACACGGTCACGTCCTACATAATTACTTAGGCTAAGCAATTATTCCAGTCTCTTCCGTCCCGGATCGTCTCCGTCCCGGATCGTCGTCGGCCTTCGCCACGACTGCCTCGCATAGAGCCAATTCCTGGAATTGGCCCTATGGTGCCGACACGAACGAGGGTCGGCACGGTGGGCTCGGGTGCCCCACAAGGAGGGTGGTGTGAGATGGGGCCGGCTGCGCGACTCGTGGCGCTGGACCCCTCGCGTGGAGCATTTCCGTGGCCAGGAGCCTGTTGCACAAGTGCGGCTGGGACCGCGTGACACGCCCGATCGGGGTGGAAGTGTCCTGCCAACCGTGGTGTGTCCTGTCAGACGGGGCGGACGTCACGCGTCTGGCAGGACACATCACGGTTGGCAGGACACAACGAAGGCCACCGACGGGTGCGAGGGCTTCTTGTGGCACCTGCCCGGCCACGCATTCCCGACATGACTCCTTCGCCGACCACGCCGCAGGATCACGCACGCCCGCATGGAGCATTTCCGTTGCCAGGCAACACAAATACTCCGCGCGACAGTCATCGGCGACCGCAGTGGTCGAGCCGGGTCACGAACCTCCCCGGAGCCCGGGGCGGCGGCGAGTGGTGACGTTGGGTACCCAATGGTCGCGCCGAGCGCGTCCTGTCGGCACCGAACGCGACCATTGGCGGATCGCAGCACGGCCGGTCGGGACCTAAGGTGACCACTCGGCGCCGAACCCAGCAGGGTCGAGCACGACGGGTCCCCCGAGAGGTCGCGGCCGGCACCGAGTGGCCACGTTCGGCACCCATTGGCGCCGACCCGGTACGCCAATGGCCGCGTTCCGGACCCAAAGGTCGCGCCGAGCGCAACCACTGCGCACCGAACGATGCCATTCGCCGTGCCGGGCACGCTGGGACGGGCCGGGCACGCTGGGACAGGCGGGCCCGCTAGGACGGGCCGGGCACGCTGGGGGCCGCCACCGCGGTCAGAAAGTCGCGCAGGATGTGAGCGAGCGTGGGACAGTCGGATAACCGACGAGGGGGACTGTGATGAAGACGGCACGTTCTGCTGCTGCCCGGGTCGCCGCTCTACTGCTGATGACGGCGCTGGCGGGCTGCCAGTCGTCCGCCTCCAGTCCGGCGACGGTGAACGCGACGATCGTCACCCCTAGCCCGGCCTCGGCCAGTCAGACACCGGCCTCGACGCCGTCCTTGACGCCCACCGTCCCGTCGACGACGCCACCGGTCGCCACCGGTTTCGGGCAGCAGCCGGGACAGCAGTCCGGCGGGCAACCGGGTCAACAGGGCGGTGGGCAACCGGGCCAGCAGCCGGGTCAGCAGGCGGCCGGACGGCAGCCGCTGGCCGGCGTGACCGTCGTGGTCGACCCGGGCCACAACGGCGCCAATGCCGCCCACGCGAAGCAGATCAACGCCCTGGTGGATGCCGGCGGGACGAAGAAGGCCTGCAACACCACCGGCACCGAGAACTCCACGATGACCGAGGCGGAGTTCAACTGGCAGCTGGCCGGGCGCGTGCAACAGCAACTGCAGGCAGCCGGCGCCAGAGTGGTCCTCACCCGGGACTCCAACGACGGGTGGGGGCCGTGCATCGACGAGCGCGGTAAGACCGCCCAGCGGGTCGGTGCGCAGTACCTCGTGTCCCTGCACGCCGACGGAGCCCGGCCGTCCGCGCACGGCTTCCACGTCATCCACCCCGGGCAGGTGCCCGGCTACACCGACGGCATCGTGGCACCGTCGAGGCAACTGGCCACCCGGCTGCGCGACGCTCTCGTCCGGCATGGGTTCAGCACCAGCACCTACCTCGGGTCGCAGGGTCTGGACGAACGCACCGACCTCGGCACGTTGAACTGGGCCCGCGTGCCGACCTGCATGCTGGAGGCGGGCAACATGGCGAACTCCGCCGACGCGGCGAAGCTGGCCTCCCCGGCCGGACAGGACGCGATCGCGACGGCCATCGTCGAAGCGCTGATCGCCCAGCACGCCGGCTGAGCCGACGCCTGCAGGGTCGTCGCCCGGTCCGGGACGCCCTCCAGGTCGCCTGTCCCCCGGCGCCTGTCAGCGACCGGCGGTACCCGTCGACCAGACGGCCGCGCCACTGCGGTAGATGACCAGGTTGCCGTCGCTCTGCAGACGCAGGGAGACGTCGACGCCGGATCCCTGGGTGCGGCTGGCGAACTTCGCGGTGTTGCCGGTGTAGACGACGAGGTTGCCGTCGTCCTGCATGACCAGCCGGGACCCCGGGTTCCGGGCGGTGCCACTGGACCAGGTGGCTCCGCGCGGGCCGTACAGAACCGCGTTGCCGTCCCCCTGCATGATGAACTTGTAGCGGCGGTCCGGGCTCAGCAGGTACTGGCCCGAGGACAGCACCTGGGACTGCCGGCTTCGGCCATAGGGGTCGAACGACGTCATCGAGGAGCACAGGGTCCTCGACGCCCATAGCGCCCGGCCGGCCGAGCTGTACACGACCAGGTTCCCGTCGTCCTGGATGGTCGCCGACGCGCCCGGGTTCCCGTGCGTCCGGCTGGACCAGGTCGCGACTCCGTTGGAGTAGAGCACCAGGTTGCCGTCCCCCTGCATGATGACCACGTTCGTACGTTCGCCGGACGGGGTGGCGATCCGCACGGGCGGGCAGGACGGGCCGCCGATCCGCAGCGACTCGTCGAAGCCGACGACGCCCACCCGCAGATCGTGCTGCCCGTTGAGCGAGAGCAGCCGCTGCTGCTCGGTGATCGACTTGCCGGCGGTGAGCCGGGAGCCGACGGTGACGACCTGGTTCGGCCCGGGGACGAGAGCGGCCCCGGCGGCGGCGACGTCCACCCGCTTGGTGGTGCGGCCGCCGACCCGCGAGTCGCCGACCGCCTTGCCGGTGTTCTTCAGTGCGTTCACGAGCTGATCGGGACTGGCCGTCCGCGCCGCCGAGGCGATCGCAGCCACCGCGCCCGACACCACCGGTGTCGCCTGGGAGGTGCCGGTCATCGTCACCCCGGCCGCGGACATGTTCACGCCCGGCGCGAGCAGATCCAGGTAGGAGGCGCCCTGGGAGAAGCAGGCGACCCGGTCGGTCGCGATGCCGCTGTCGGTGCAGATCGACTGGCCGTTGTATCCGGCCGTCCCGCCGGAGGTGGCGTAGACCGCCCCGACGCTGACCGCTCCCGACGCGCACGCCGGATCCGACAGACCGTCGCGGTAGCTGCCGGTCGGGTAGGCGGCGTTGCCGGCCGCCACCACCGGCACGACCCCGTTCGCCCGCAGCTGGTTGAAGACCTGGCTGTAGGTGGAGTCGCACGGCGAGGTGTGCCACGATCCGGCGCTGGCCCCGAGGCTGAGGTTGATCGCCCGGATGTCCCGGGCGGCGGCCTGGGACGCCACCTGGTTCATCGCGCGCAGGATGTCCGTCTCGTAGGCGACCACGGTGCCGGCCTCGCGGCGGAACACGTTGTAGATGTCCAGGTGGGCCGCGGGCGCGGTGAGCGCCACCAGGCCGGCCACGTTGGTGCCGTGCGGATCCACCTGTCGCACACCCGATCCACCGGCGTCGGTGAAGGAGTCGATCCGGCAGTCCCGGGTGCCGAACCCGGCCGTGCAGTCGCCGAAGGTGGAGGCGTTGCTCGCGGTCGCGCTGATCCCGGCGTCGAGCACCGCCACCCGCGCGCCGCGGCCGTCGTAGCCGCGCGACACGGCGGCGGGCTGGTTGATCAGCTGCTGCCAGCTGGACGTCGTGGCCTGGGTGGACATCTCAGCCGCCGGCTGGAGCGTCGGCTCGAGGCGGTACGACTGCGGCTGCGCCAGGGCGACGACGCCGGGCGCCGACGCCAGCTCGGCCAGAGCGGCGGAGTTCTCGACGGTGACGACCTGCACCGGCAGGTGGTCGTACTCGTGCTTGACCTTGACGCCCTTGGCCCGCGCCAGGGCCGCCTTCTTCAGGCGCAGCATCTGCTTGCTGGCCTGCTCCCCGGCGGCCACCCGCTCGGAGACCGTGCCGTCCTCGACCGCGGACAGGCCCTGGGTCGCTTCGGTCGAATCGTAGGTGACCAGCACCTGGGCCGGCCCGTCCGCGGCTTCGGCCTGCACGGCCGGTGGGATCTCGACGCCGGCGGTCGGCGCTGCCGCGGCCTGCCCGGCCAGGCCGGACCCGATCAGTACTCCCGCCACCGCAAAAGACCAGACCGTGCGAAGTCGCATACTCTCCTCATCTCGACCGGAACGCTGTCGTCACCCGAAGTCGCCTCGCCGCCCCGGTTACGCTCGCGGACCCATCATGACACCGGATACGTGATCACAGCCCTCCAAGCTGCACAATGAACGTCCGTGAGCAGCTACGCCGCGGTCGCGGCCCCCAATCACCTGGCAGCGCAGGCGGCGATCGACGTGGCGCAGGCCGGCGGCAACGCTCTGGACTCCGCGATTGCCGGGATGGCTGTGACCATGAGCACAGAGCCCGGGATGGTCAGTCTCGGCGGTGGCGGTTTCGTCGCCCTGTGGCCGGCCGACGGCGATCCGGTCGTGATCGACGGAAACGTCGAGATGCCCGGACGTGGTGCCCCCGCCGAGCGGTTCGGCGGCGGTCTGATGGAGATCGAGACCAGCTACGGCGGCGGGCTGACGCTGTTCGCCGGGCCCGGGTCGGTGGGGACCCCCGGCGCCCTGGCAGCGCTCGGCTCGGCCCACGACGACTACGGAAAGCTGCCCTGGGCCCAGGTGCTGCAGCCCGCGTCCGCCGCCTGCCGGGAGGGCTTCCCGGTCGGTTCGGCCACCGGCTACTACCTCTCACTGACCGGTGAGTCGGTCTTCGGCTGGGATCCGCAGACCCGGACGCAGGTGGCCCGACCCGACGGCACGACCTCCCGGCCCGGGGACCGGCAGTACAACCCGGATCTCGCCGGCACCTGGGAACACCTCGGCCGCGCCGGATGGCGGGACGGCTACACCGGCGAACTGGCCGCCGCCCTGGCGCAGGACCAGGCCGCCCGCGGCGGCCTCATCACCGCGGCCGACCTGGCCGCGTTCACCCCGGTGCGGCGGACGCCCGTCATGCTGGATCTGGACCGCTGGCGGATCGCACTGAATCCGCCGCCGAGCGTGGGCGGCCCGATGCTGGCACTGATGCTCGGCGAACTGGCCCGCCGCGGAACGGACTGGGCGGACGTCATCGACATCCAGCGGCGGGTGCTCGGCTACCGGTTCTCCGTCCACGACCACTCGATGGATCTCGAGGGCGACGGCTACGACCTGCTGGAGAAGGTGCAGCGGTACGGGCTGGAGTCGTTGCCGACCTCGTCCAGCACCGCCCACGTCTCGGTGGTGGACGCCGCCGGGATGGCCTGCGCGATCACGATGTCCAGCGGCTACGGCTCGGGAGCGACCGTGCCCGGCACCGGGATGATGCTGAACAACTCCCTCGGCGAGCCGGAGCTCAACAAACTCGGACTCCACGCGTTGGCGCCGGGCACCCGCCTGGCCTCCAACATGGCACCGACCACGGCCCGCGCGGCGGACGGCGCGTCCCTGGCGATCGGCAGCCCGGGCGCCGACCGGATCACCACCGCGCTCATGCAGGTGCTCGGACGCTACTGCCTGCGCGGCCAGTCCCTGCCGAACGCCATCGCGGCGCCCCGACTGCACGTGCAATTCCGGCCGGACGGGACACCCAGGCTCGATCACGAAGACGACCCCGAGGTGATCGCCGCCGCCCAGGCGTGCGGCCTGGCCACCTACGACCACGGCCGGCAGTCGATGTTCTTCGGCGGAGTCGGAGCCGCCCAACGCGACCCGGACGGCACCCTGCATGCCGCGGGAGACCCCCGCCGCGAGGCGGCGACCGCGGTGGCGTGATCGGCGATGAGACGGAGTCGAGTGGCGAACGACGGTAACCCGATACGCCCGCGAAGCTGAGGCTCGCCTTAAATGGGGGGTTATTCAGGCGGTGGCCTAGAAGTGTAGTGCGATAACCCTGGAGATGGTCTCGTGAACGTGTCGAGTGGTCGCCCGGTAGTCGGCGTGCAGGGGGTGACTATGCCTCGCCCGCTGTAGCCCTTGTTACCCCCGGGAGATCGTCGGTTGGGAGACCCCGAACGCTTCGGCGATCTCGGCCTGGCACCGGTTACGCCGCAGGTAGGTCAACGCCACCAGTACCGACGTGAATAACCCAGAATGGGCGGCCAAGTCCGATCCTCAGCAGGTGTCCCGGCGTGGATCTGCGCGCACATTTCCTGGATCTCGTCCCGGTAGAGTCCTGTGCTATTCTTCATGACTCGCGGCCCATTTCTGAGTGGATTCTACCTGGTAATCCAATTCTCTCAGTGGACGGGCTGCCACCCTATCGCGGCACGCTATTATTCGAGAACTTCTTGAGTTATTTATCCATCCCTGTTAATAACCCTCATGGCGGCTTATATCGTCACTCGACGAGGGGTTTCAACATCAGCACGAGCATGGGCGGCCCTGGCTGGCGTCGGTGGGCGTCGGTGGAGGTAGGTGTCGAGGCCTTGCCAAACATACCCTGACCTGACTGAAACCATTCACCTATGTGAGGGTGGGCGCCCAAGCCTCCTCAGGCGTTGATCTTCGCGGCCTTCACGAGGCTCTTGGACTTGGCCGCATCACGTGCGTAGGGAGTGAGCAGTTCGATCAGCTGCCGGAGGACTGCTTGGTCGTGACTCGCAACGCTGAACGTATCGCTTTCAGAGTTGTGCGTATACCTGCCGATCAGCTGCGGACTTGAGTGTTTGACGAGGTGATCGAGTATCTCCTCCCACACATAGCCGCTCGGCTCGCGTCCCGTGTCCAGAATCCCGGAACTCCCTGGTACTCCTATGTCCATGTACAGCTCGTGGGGTTCTCCGTCGACATCAGGTTCGAGAACTGTGATCAGATCAGCATGAGTCTCGTCATCGCCGGCAACATGCTCCACCGACAAGTACCCTAGGCGCCGTTTCAGCGCCGGAACCGCGGCGAGCGACTGGACGCGGTCGAGAGCTACCCTTCGAAGGTTAGGTAGTCCGATCAGCTGTTCCAGGTCAAGATACTCCGGATTGTTCGTGACGCTGAGGCTTCGCAAGTTGTTGGCGTGCTCGGTGTGCAACCACGACAGGTCCGAGAACGACAGGTCGATGAGATCCAGCCATTGCAGGGCTGGAAGCTGATCCACCAGTCCGTCGAGTTGGATCTGTTGGCCTTCACCGACGAGTTGAAGACGCCACAACGATGGGAGGTCACGTAGCCAGCTGACATCGGCGTATTCCTTGGACAGCGATAGAGAGGCCTTGGTGAGATTCTGCAGGCCCTGAATGGTTTCCAAGCCTGACCGTTTCTCATAGCAGATTAACTCAACAAGCCGGGGCAAGCGCTCCAGTCTCAGCGGCTTCCGGGCGGCACCCCGATAGACCGTCAGAGCGCTGATCTCGGGACACGAGTATACGGCGTCATCCGATGAGATTTTTC
>JBDIAG010000172.1:0-7786 GCA_039812305.1 Actinomycetales bacterium
CGGGGCCCCGATCCGGCCCGACGCCGAACCGCCCCTCGAGCACCGGCTGCCGCGACTCGTCGGCTGGCTGGACCACGTCATCGAGCTCGGGCTCAACGGCCTGATGCTGGGCCCGGTCTTCGCCTCGCAGACCCACGGCTACGACACGACCGATCACTTCCGGATCGATCCTCGCCTCGGCGACGAGGCGGACTTCGACGTGCTGGTCGCGGCGGCGAAGGAACGCGGGATCCGGGTTCTCTTGGATGGCGTCTTCAACCACGTCGGGCGCGGCCATCCCGCCTTCCGTCAGGCGGAAGCCGAAGGCCCGAGCAGTGACACCGCGTCGTTGTTCGACATCGAGTGGGCCGATTGGCAGCCGGGCCGGCCGGCGCCCGCCCGGGTGTTCGAGGGGCATGACACCCTGGTCGCGCTCAAGCACGACTCGCCGGCCACCGTGGATCTCGTCGTGGACGTCATGAACCACTGGCTCGACCGCGGCATCGACGGCTGGCGGCTGGACGCCGCCTACGCCGTCCCACCGGCGTTCTGGTCACAGGTGCTGCCGCGGGTCCGGGAGCGGCATCCGCAGGCCTGGTTCACCGGTGAGGTCATCCACGGGGACGCGGTCGGCATCGTCGAGGTGTCGACGATGGACTCGCTCACCCAGTACGAGCTGTGGCAGGGCATCTGGCACGGGATCTCCGACCGCAACTTCTACGAGCTCGCGCACGCTCTCGGCCGCCACGACGGCTTGCTGGACACCTTCGTCCCGTCCACGTTCATCGGCAACCACGACGTCACCCGGATCGCTTCGGCGGTCGGGACCGAGTTCGTCCCGCACGCGCTGGCGGTGCTGCTCACCGTGGCCGGC
Source organism: Actinomycetales bacterium (assembly GCA_039812305.1). Lineage (GTDB taxonomy): Bacteria > Actinomycetota > Actinomycetes > Actinomycetales > CAWJMD01 > JBDIAG01. The sequence continues at coordinate 854 of JBDIAG010000172.1, forward strand.
GTACCGAGCATCTACGCCGGGGACGAATACGCCTACACCGCCGTCAAGGAGGAACGACTGGGCGGGGACGACGCGGTCCGGCCGGAGTTTCCCGAGCGGCCCCCGGCCGAGGACGCGCTCGATCCCGTCGCCGCCGGGATGGTGCGCACGCACCGCGATCTCGTCGCGGTGCGACGGCGCAATCCGTGGCTGGTGACCGCCCGAAGCGAGGTCGTGCACCTCGACAACCGGCAGCTCGTTCTGCGCAGTGCCGGCGACAGCGGCTCGGTGGTCGCCGCACTCAGCCTCGAGGACCAGGCTGTTACGTTGCCGGTGCCCGACGGCTCCCTGGTCTGCGGCGACGGCCACGTCGAGAACGGAACGGTACGGCTGCCGCCACACGGCTGGGCCGTCCTGGAGTCAGCCGGCTGACGCGGCCCGCTGACGCATAGCCGGCGAAAGGGCGTAGAAGCCCGGGCAGATATCGAGTGAGTGGGGCGACTACCGAGTGAGTAGCTGGCCTACCCGGGTTCGGCATGGCGGACCGCGCCCCGGTCCCCGTGCCGACCAACCGGGTGTTCGCGCGTTGACCAGGTAGGTGTCGAGCAGCCGGCGATCGCTGGCTGCTCGGCCGACAACCGGCCAACGTGCGAATACCTGGTCAATCGAGCAGCCGCTCGCGCCGACCGCGAGCGGAGACGACAACCGGGGACGACAACCGGAGGTCTCCGGCGAGGACCACCAAAGCGTCCGACGGCTCACCGGGCGGAGAGCTGCTCCCGTTCAGCCCATGCGGCGATGTCTCCTCCGGTCAGCGCCTGGGCGAGCAGTTCGGGGAAGGCGTCCGGAGTGCAGGCGAAGGCCGGGATGCCCAGTTCGGCCAGAGCGGCTGCGTTGTCGTGGTCGTAGGCGGGCGCTCCCTCGTCGCTGAGGGCGAGCAGGGCCACGACCTGCACGCCGGCCTCGGTCAGGGCGCGCATCCGGCGCAGCATCTCCTCCTGCACGCCGCCCTCGTAGAGATCCGAGATGAGCACGAAGATCGCGTCGCGGGGTCTGGTGATGAGCCCCTGGCAGTAGGCGATCGCCCGGTTGATGTCGGTGCCGCCGCCGAGTTGGGTTCCGAACAGCACGTCGACCGGGTCGCCCAACAGATCGGTGAGATCGACGACCTCGGTATCGAAGACCACGACGGAGGTCTTCAGGGCCCGGATCGAGGCAAGCACCGCACCGAAGACGGCCGAGTACACGACCGAGGGTGCCATCGACCCCGACTGGTCGATCGCCAGGACGATCTCCTTGCTGAAGGTCTGCTGCCGCCGGCCGTAGCCGATCAGACGTTCCGGGACGATCGTCCGGTGCTCGGGGAGGTAGCTGGCCAGGTTGGCCTTGATCGTGGCGTTCCAGTCGATCGCGTTCGGTCGTGGGCGGCGCGTGCGGGTGGCCCGGTTGAGCGCGCCGGTGACGGCCGCCTGGGTGCGGGTCGCGATCCGTCGTTCGATCTCCTCCACCACGGTGCGCACCACGGTGCGAGCCGTCTGTTTCGTCCGCTCGGGGATCTGGCCCTTGAGCGTGAGGAGAGTGCCGACGAGGTGCACATTGGGCTCGACCGACTCCAGCAGTTCCGGTTCGAGCAACAGCCTGGCGATGCCGAGCCGGTTGACCGCGTCCTTCTGCATCACCTGCACGACCCGGTTGGGGAAGTACTCCCGGATGTCGCCCAGCCATCGGGCGACCGAGGGCGCCGACCCGTTGAGGCCACCGCGCCGGTCACGCGAGCCCGCCGAGGCCGGCGGCGCGTCGTACAGAGCGGCGAGCGCCGCGTCGAGCCTGGCGTCCGAGTCGGGCAGAACGAGCTCCTGCTCCGCCGGCGTGCCGATCAGGAGCCGCCAGCGCCGCAGCCGCTCCGCCTCGGCCGCGGCCTCCGGACCCGACAGGGCCGGGTCACCGGGCATGCCCGGGCCTTCCGTCATGATCCTCCTCCGGGCATCGTCTCGGCTTCCGCACTCGGTCCGCGTGGTGGATCGCCACGCAGGCCGAGCAGCCAGGCCACCGTCGCCACCGCGGGGGCCGCACGTTCGGCGTCCCAGCCGGGCCCGGTCGCGCGCACCACCTCCTGGACACCGGTCAGCTGTTTCACCGCACCCCCGAGCGCTCGCCGCTCGCCCGGCGCGAAGGCACCGAAAGTGCGGCGGAGCAACGCCACGACGTCCAGGAACTCCTCGTCCGAGAGCGTGCGGAGCCAGTCGTCCAGCAGGGCGAGAAGCGCCCGGTCGTGGACGAGCAGCAGGCCGCTCCCGGCCAGGAATCCCTCCACCCAGGCCGCCTTCGCCTGCGGCTGCGAGCCCACCGACAGCGCCCGTTCCAGCCGGGCTCCGGCGGCGGCGTTGTTCAGCTCTCCGGTGTCGAGCAACAGCCGGACCATCCGGCCGACGAGGAGCCCGTGGACGTCCGCCCGCGGAACGAGCGAGGTAAGCGCGGCCAGCCAGCGGGCCCGGGCGTCCGCGTCGTCCCGGAGATCCACCGCCTGGTGGACGTCGTCGATCCTGGTGCGCAGTTGCTCGGCGCCGTCGTCGTCGAGCGTGGTCACCGCTGCCGGCAGGCCGGCACAGATCCGCACGAGCAGGGCGTCGACCACCAGGTCGAGGCTGGAGAGATCGGTGCCGCGCACGTCCCCGTACCGCCGGGTGCGGACGAGCGGCGGGAACGCGGCCATCAGGTCGAGCACGTCGTGGTCGCGGGCCGACCGGACGTCCAACGCCTGCAACAGGGACGGGACGGCCTCGGCCAGGTCGGCCTTCAGCGCTGCTTCCAGCAGTTCGGTGAGGGCCGGCAGACCGGCGGCGAGCGCGTCCGAACAGACCCTGGTGGTGGCGGCCGATTCGACGGTGGTGCCCCACATGGCAGCCTCGATGATCTCTACCGCGAACTCCGGGCGCCACTGCAGTTCCCAGGTCTCCCGGAAGGTGCCGGTGTTGCGCACCAGGGACGTACCGGTCCGGCCCCAGTCGATGCCGAGCAGACGGAGCCGGTGCAGCAGAGCCGACCGCTGCTGATCGGTGGCCTTGCGCAGGTCGAGATCCTTCGTGGACGGGACCGGGTCGCGCTTGAACCGCAGCCGGCGACAGGTCGCCGCCAGATCCGACTCCAGCGGGACGGTCGGCGTCTGCGGCGGCACCTCGCCGAGCGCTTCTCCCACCACCAGCCGGCGGGTGACCAGGGCAAGGGTGGCGTCGTTGCCGTCGCAGATGACCGCCCGGGCGGCGTCGGTGACCTCCGCCAGCCCCGCCAGCGGCCGGCCGCGCAGAACGGCGAGGAGCTCGGCCAGCCGGACCGCCTCGATCACGTGCGCGGTCGAGATCGGCAGGTCCTCGGCGCGCAGCACTGCCGCCACCCTGGTGAACCAGTCCGCGATCGGACGTTCGTTGTCGAAGAGGTGGGCATACCACCCGGGCGAGGTCACCCCGGCGCCGTACCCGGAGGAGTAGGACAACCGGCCATGCGTCCAGGGAACCCAGGTGAGACTCACCTTGCGCTTGGGCAGCCCGCGCAGCAGCCGGGCATCCGGAGCCGCCGGCGGCAACGGCAACGTCAGAGCGGGCGCGTGCCAGGCGCCGCAGACCACCGCGACCCGGCGTACGCCGCTCTTGAGCACGCCGCGGAGCACCTGGCGCATGTGCGCCTCGCGACGATCGGTGTCCGCGTCCTCCAGGTCGGCCCGGCCGGCGCGGATCTCCGCCATCGCCTCGGTGATCGCGTCGAAGGGATCCGGGTGGTCGGTGCCGAGCAGGTCGTCACGGCGGCCTTCGACCACGTCCTCCCACCAGCGTTCCGGGTCGTCGTAGCCGCCCGCGGCAGCCAGCTCCGCGATCGGGTCGTGGCGCAACCGCTCCGCCTGCCGGCGGGCGACCGAGGCTTCCTCCGCGTCCTCCGGCTCCCCACCGTGCTGCCCCTGCCCACCGTGCTGCCCCTGCCCACCGTGCTGCCCCTGCCCGGGCACGTCCGCCGCGGCTTCGCTCGCGTCCCCGGCGGCGCTCTCGTCGTCCTCGCCGGCCCGGGCCTCCTGCTGGGCGAGCACCACAGCCGCGGGGAGATCCATGAAGCGCGCCGGGACACCTTCCCGAGCGGCCCAGGTCAGGGCCTGCCACTCGGGTGAGAACGCGGCGAACGGCCAGAACGCCGACAGCGCGGGACGATCCGTGCCGTAGGCGAGCAGGGCCACCGGCGGGACGAGGTGGTCACTGGCGGCCATCCCGGCCAGCGGGTCGGCATCCGCGGGCCCCTCGATCAGCACGACCTCGGGCTGCAGATCCTCCAGAGCGTCGCGCACCAGCCGCGCCGAACCGGGGCCGTGATGCCGGATGCCCAGGACTCGCACCTCGACGGGTTCCGTGTCGCCGGTCATCCGCTGACCTCCCGGGCGGCCCGGTAGAAGTCCGACCAGCCTTCCCGGTCCCGGACCACACTCTCCAGGTACTCCGCCCAGATCGCCCCGTCGGAGACGGGATCCTTGACGACCGCGCCGAGAATGCCACCGGCGACGTCGCCGGCCCGCAATACACCGTCACCGAAGTGCGCCGCCAGCGCGAGACCACCCGTCACGACCGAGATGGCCTCGGCCGTGGACAGCGTGCCGGAAGGCGATTTCAGCGCGGTGCGACCGTCTTCGGTGGCGCCGGAACGCAGCTCGCGGAACACCGTCACGACCCGGCGGATCTCCTCGACCGCCGCGGGCACTTCCGGGAGCTCGAGGGCCGAACCCAGCTGGGCGACCCGCCGGGTGACGATGTCCACCTCGTCGTCATGACTGGCCGGCAGCGGCAGGACCACGGTGTTGAACCGGCGACGCAGCGCGCTGGAGAGCTCGTTGACGCCCCGATCCCGATCGTTGGCGGTGGCGATCACGGTGAAGCCCTTGGCCGCCTGCACCTCCTGGCCGAGTTCGGGGATCGGCAGGGACTTCTCGGAGAGGATCGTGATCAGCGCGTCCTGCACGTCGGAGGGGATCCGCGTCAGCTCCTCGATACGGGCGACCCGCCCCTCCCGCATCGCCACCATCACCGGGGAGGGTACGAGCGCGGCCGGCGAGGGACCCTCGGCCAGCAGCCGGGCATAGTTCCAGCCGTATCGGACGGCTTCCTCGGATGTGCCCGACGTTCCCTGCACGAGCAGCGTGGAGTCTCCGGAGATCGCCGCCGCCAGATGCTCCGACACCCAGGTCTTGGCCGTGCCCGGCACTCCCAGTAGCAACAAGGCCCGGTCCGTCGCCAGGGTGGCGACCGCCACCTCGATCAGCCGGCGCGGCCCGACGTACTTCGGGGTGATCACCGTGCCGTCGTCGAGCGTGCCGCCGAGCAGGTACTCCACGACCGCCCAGGGAGACATCCGCCAGGACGGCGGCCGCGGCCGTTCGTCCGCCTGGACGAGCGCGGCCAGTTCGCTCGAGAAGGTCTGCTCGGCGTGCGGTCGGAGCAGGTTCTCGGCTGCGCTCTCGGTGGTGCTGGTCACGACGGATCTCCCTCGAGGTACGGACGTTCCGAGACGCCGGTGGTCTCGGAGGGGGCGGATGGGACGGCGGAAACAGGCGGGACGGCGGAAACGGGTGGGTGGCCGTCAGCTGCGGCCGGCCCGGCGACGACGGCCGCCACGGCCGCGTGCAGCCGCGCTCGCACGGCCTGCAGGTCCGCGGCGTCGGTCACGAGGCGGGATGCGGTCGGCGCGGCGATGTGCAGGGCGGCGACCCGCAGGGCCTGCTCCCACGCCGGTTCCTGCTCCTGCCCGAGCCGGCGGCAGCCGAGTGCGACGACCTGCAACAACCGGCGATCAGCGCTCAGCCGCGGCAGGGCGGCGATCAGCGCCCGCGCCAGGTCGGGCGAGACCGGGAACGGCAGGTGTTCCAGCCACTCCAGCAGCAGCCCCGCCTGGGACGGCCTCGCGTTGACGACGAGGTCGCGCGTGACCGATTCGGCCCGGCTTCGATCGACGATCCCGGCCAGGAAGCCCACCACGCGGCCGGACCCTCCGGCGTCGTCGGCCCACCCGGGCAGATCCAGGATGGCCTCCGCCCAGGCCCGATTCCGCTCCACCCGGACGCGCTGAGTCAGCGCCAGGTCGACCACCCGGGCGAACCGATCGTCGACTGCGGCCGACAACACCTGCACCGGCGTGCCGAACCGTTCCCAGTGGGCGAGTGGGACGACGCGCAGCACGGCGAGCAGGCGGGCGGCGGGCGCGCTCAGTCTCTTGTCCGGACGGGGTGGCGCACCGAGGCCGTCACGCCGATCGGCCGCGGACGGCTCGGCGGGCACGTCGATCGACCATCGCAGACCGGAATCGGCCGGTTCCAGCCTGGCCCAGGACCTGCCGCGTTCGAGCATCCGCCGACCGAAGGCCGATCCGGGTCGCCGCTCCAGCGTGCTGCGTGCCGCGGTGGCCACTTCGGCGGCGCGAGCGTCGAGAGCGCGTTCCAGCAGCTCCTCCTCGACGCCCAGTTCGTCGCCGTCGAGGAGCCGGACGACCTGAGCGCGGAACGCCGGAGTCTCGGCCGTGCCGCCGAGCACCTCGCCGAAGATCTCCACCGCCTTCTCCGGCTGACGACGGCGCAGATCGGCCAGCCAGGTCATCCGGGCGGGCGGGGTTCCGATCCGCCAGGGCTCGTCGTCGACGAGGGCGGCCGCCACCGCTTCGGTGGCCGGCCCGGCCTCCGCCGAGCCGGCGTACCTGAGCAACGCATGCCACTGCGGATTCGCCCGGGCCAGGCGCACCCCGGTCGGGCCGGCGGCTGCCATCAGCTCGGCGGCCACTTCCGGACGTCGCTCGCCCATCCGGAACAGTGCCGGAATGAGCCTGGTCGGTACCCGCAGATCGTGGCGGTGGGCCAGCCGTAAGGCCTCGTCGAACGTCGACTCGACCAGGAGAACCTCGACCGGAAGGGCTGGGCGGGGATCGGCGGGGATC
>JBDIAG010000173.1:0-7758 GCA_039812305.1 Actinomycetales bacterium
CTGCATTCAGCACTTGACTATCAGACCCCGAATGAAGTAGAGTCGGCATGGCTCGAAAATAACCGGGCAGCGTAGAAATCAATAAGAACACGCTGTCCGAAGAAGGCCGGGCACCTCAAACCCGTAGGAGTCATCGTGGAACAACGGCTCCACCACCGCCTCCACCCGGGCCGCGGCCACCGCCTGCGCCACCCTGTCACCCACCGTCGGAACCCCCAACATCCGGGTCCCGCCACCTGGCTTGGGTATCAGCACCTGCCGCACCGGCGACGGGAAATACGACCCCGACGACATCCGATTCCAGATCTTGTACAGGTTTCCCCGCAGATCCTTCTCGAACGCCTCCAGACTCTGCCCGTCGACCCCCGGCGCGCCCCGATTCGCCTTCACCTTCTCCCAGGCCCGCACCACCTCTTCCTTAGCAATCGCGTACGACTTACTCGGTGACGACTGTGCTCCCACCCTGATTCCTCCCAGGAACTCTGGTTGACCAAACCGGTAACACCACGAATGACCCGGCCCCTTCGCTCCACCCCCATTACAGGAGTCTCACCACTACTACGAGCCGGTCCGCCAGCACGCCCCGCATCGGTACTCAATCCCTCACGCTTACCGGCGCCCGGGACACTCCCTCTCACCCACCCCCAGCCACAGCCGGGCACGAGCAGTATCAAGACGTGCCTTCTCACGTTCCATACGAGAGCAGCCTGATCGAGCTCACGTCGCCTTCATGCCGGACACCACCTGGCCAATCAACGGGCACCCGCCAGACTCATCCCGGAACCGCTGGCACGCCCCGGTTTCGATGTCACCCTTGCGATTTACGACACGTCAACAGCGATCGTCTTCTCGACCCCCACCTGACGCCAAAACCTGCGCCTTTCCCCACTCGCTCACCACGACGGTCTTCAACCAACGCAGCAGTGGGCGGTTTGAGACCTCCCCCCGCAGGGCGATCCCAGAGGGCCTACCTCCATCTCCCGCACAGCACCGATCCAGAAACCTCCTACATCAAGCCTCCTTCACGTTCGTGACACACACCAGCGATCGCTGGCCGCTCGGCGCACAACCGGTCAACGGGCTCGTGACTGGCTGGATCGCACCCCCGTTCCGCAGGCCGACCCCGGTGTCCCCGGGGGAAAGAGGCCACCCCCACTGGCCGGAGAACCGTCCGTCGCGACCCGTTGACGACCAGGTTTACTCGGGTAAACTCGTGCGTCAACGGTGCCGGTGACGTGCCGGCGCCCGATCGGATCCCAGAGAGGACCACAGATGGCATTCAGCCTCGGCATCGTGGGAGCGGGCCAGTTCTCGTCCCACTTCGCGGCGATCTTCCGCCTCCACCCGGACGTCCGCGAGGTGTGGGTGACCGATGTCGAGCCCGGCCGGGCCGAGAAGCTGGTCGCCGACGAGGGATTGGCCGGCACCCATGCCGACGTGGCCCAGATGCTCGCCGACCCGGCGATCGACGCGGTGGCGATCTTCACCCAGCGGTGGACGCACGGCCCCCTGGTCGCCGACGCCCTGCGGGCCGGCAAGCACGTCTACTCGGCGGTGCCGATGGCGGTCTCCCGCGACGAGATCGCCGAGATCATCGAACTGGTCTCCTCGAGGAATCTCACCTACATGATGGGCGAGACCAGCTACTACAACCCAGCCACCGTATACGCGCGGAAGCGTTACGCCGCAGGCGACTTCGGCGACGTCTTCTACGCCGAGGGCGACTATCTGCACGACATGGATCTGGGCTTCTACGACGCCTACCGGTTCAGCGGCGGGGAGAACTGGAAGGCCACCGCCAGCTATCCCCCGATGTGGTACCCGACGCACTCGATCGGCGGCGTGCTCGGTGCCATCCCGACCCACGCGGTCAGCGTCAGCTGCATCGGCGTCCACGACCGGTCCGGCGACGGAGTCTTCGACACCGAGGTCAGCATGTTCGACAACGACTTCTCCAACATGACCGCCCTCTTCGAGCTGGCCGGTGGCGGGTCGATGCGGATCAACGAGTTCCGCCGGGTCGGCTTCCCGTCCCCCATCCGGGAGAGCCGCTTCCGCTACTTCGGCACCCGGGCCAGCTTCGAGCAGCTGGCCACGACGTGCGTCTGGCAGGACAAGGAGAGGGTGCTGGACGTCTCGGAGCAGATCGAGACCCAGCCGAGCATGAGCCTGGACGATCCGCGGCTGGCCGACGTCGCACCCGCCTTGCGCGACGCCTTCGTCTCCGGGCACGCGCCCGCGCACCGCGACGAGACCAAGCGTCTGCCAGCCAGTTTCGCGGTGGCCCCGAACGGCCACGAGGGCAGTCACCAGTTGCTGGTGGACGACTTCGTCCGGGCCGTGGAGACGAACACCCTGCCCCCGGTCAACGCCTGGGTCGCCGCCAGGTACACCCTGCCGGGTCTGGTCGCCCTCGAGTCGGCCCGCCGGGGTGGCGAGCGCCTGGTGGTGGAGGACTTCGGCGACGCCCCGGTGGCCCCGGGCGAATCCCTGCCCGCACCGGCCCAGGTCGCCACGAGCAGACTGGAGTAGTGACCAGCGACGGGCGACCCCCACGCAAGCCGACGCGGCACGACGTCGCCGTGCTGGCGGGCGTGAGCGACGCGGTCGTGTCCTACACCCTCAACGGCGGTGCGCCGGTGGCACCGGCCACCGCCGAGAGGGTGCGGGAGGCCGTGCGCGTTCTCGGGTACCGGCCGAACCGCACCGCCCGAGCGCTGAAGTCGGGTTCCGCCGGGGCCATCGCCCTGTTGGCCCCGCGCGCCGGCAACCCGCCCGCCACCGACCTCGGCGCCACCTCGGCCTTCGCCAACCCGTTCCTCACCGAGTTCGCCGCCGTCGTCGCCGAGGCCGCCCGGCGCCGGGGATACGCGCTGTACCTGGCCTCGTACGCGGTCGAGACGGAGTCCGTCGTCGACCGGTTGCACGAGTTCGCCGACCGGCAGGTGGATGGCGCCCTCCTCGTGGCCGGCGGGCCGGAGACCCCACCCGAGGCCGCCGCGGTGGACGCCATCGGCATCCCGTGGGTGCAGGTGAACACCTCCGACCCGCTCCCCAGGATCGCGAGCGTCGGCCCGGATCTCCACGCGGGTGCGGTACTGGTGACCGAACACCTCGCCGGCCACGGCCACGACCGCATCGGCTTCGTCGGCCAGCTCGGATCCGAGCATCGCCACCGCGGCTGGCTCGACGCCTGCCGGCGACTCGGGGTGGTCGCCGGGCCCGCCGAGCCGGCGCCGTTCAGCCACGAGGGCGGCTACCTCGCCGGGCGTCGGCTGATCGCCGGTGGGGATGTCCCGCCCGCGCTGTTCGCCGCCTCGGACCGGATCGCCGTGGGCCTGCTGCGAGCCCTGCACGAGTCCGGCCTGGCGGTGCCGGAGCGGGTGGCCGTGGCCTCCTTCGACGGCTCGTGGCAGGCCGAGTACGCCTGGCCACCGCTGACCTCCGTCCGCCAGCCGATCGAGGAGATGGCCGAGGCCGCCCTGACCCGGCTGCTGAGCCCGGGCGGCGATCCGCGCAGTCACGCCAGCTTCCCCGGCACCTTGGTCGTGCGGGCCTCGTGCGGGTGCCGCTGACGGCCCCTCCCGAGCCCCTGGGACGATCATTGCCTAGGTCACACGGGGCGGCACCGGCCGCGGAGAGGATGAGTCAGGATGAGAAAGCTCGGCATGATCGGCGGCACCGGCCCGGAATCGACGATCGCGTACTACCGGGCCGTTCTGAGCGGCGTGCAGGAGGTCGTGGGCACCGGGCGCCTGCCACAGCTCTCCATCGAGTCGCTGAGCGTCTTCGAGGTGCTGGACCTGTGCTCGCGTGAGGACTACGACGCCCTGACCGACTATCTCGGGTCCGCGCTCCGCCGGCTGGTGGCCGCCGGGGCGGAGGTGGCGACGCTGACGGCCCTGACCCCCCACATCGTCTTCGACCGCCTGGAGGCGGACTCCCCGATCCCGGTGATCAGCGCGATCGAGGCGACCCGCGACGCCGCGCTGGAGGGCGGGGCCACCCGGCTCGCGCTGCTCGGCACCGAGTACACGATGACCCGGGACTTCTTCGCCCGCCCGCTGCGCGACGCCGGCCTCGACGTCTTCACCCCGGCGCCCGGCGAGATCGCCTACATCCAGGACAAGATCCTGCACGAGCTCGAGCACGGGATCGTCGTCGACGACACCCGGGACGGATTCACCGCCGTCATCCGGCGCCTGCGCGACGAGGAGGGAGCGGAGCAGGTGATCCTCGGCTGCACCGAGCTGCCGCTGCTGCTGAACGACGGGAACTCGCCGCTGCCCTGCCTGGACCCCGTCCAGATCCACACCCGGGCCCTCGTCGAGGCCATCACCGCGAGCGACTGAGGGCGCGCCGGCAGATAACCACTGCGTGTCGCGGCGTTGATTCCGGTCGCACCCGAGCGTGCGACCGCAAGTGCCCGGCGGCCACCACCCACCCCGCGGGTCTCGATTTCAGCGCGGGTCTTGCGCAGCGAGCCCACGGCCCGGCATGATGCGGCGAAACGTTTCGGCAAGGCGGCCGCGAGGAGGTGCATCCGCTTGTCCCACCCGAACATCCGGGACGTGGCGGCGATGGCCGGCGTCGCGGTCTCCACCGTGAGCGTCGTCCTCAACGCCGTCGACGGGGCCCGGGTCTCCGATGCCACCCGGCGCCGGGTGCACGAGGCGGCCGAGCTGCTCGGGTACACGCCGAACTCCCACGCACGCAATCTGCGCTCGACCTCCACCGGCGTGATCGCCGTCGTCACCGACCGCATCACCACCAGCGCCTACGGCGTGGGCATCCTGCACGGCGCCCAGGAGGCGGCCTGGCGCCACGACCTCACTCTCATCACGCTGACCACCGGCTCCGACCCGGCCCACGAGACGGAGGCGATCCGCTACGCCACCGGTATCCGGTGCCGCGGCATCATCGTCGCCTCCGCGCAGCACTACCACCGGCCGGCACCCAAGGGCCAGGGCCTGATCATGGTCAACTGCGAACCTCTGGACTGCACCGACGGCGGGAGCGAGTCGACCGGCACGTCCTGCCCGCCGCACGCCGTGCCGGACGAAGCCGGTTGCGGCGCGGAGGCCGTCGCCGAGCTGGCCGGGCTCGGACACACCGAGTTCGGAGTGATGGTGGTCGACTCCCCCAGCGGCCTGCGCCGGGGCGTCGGCGCCCGCGCGGCGCTGGCCGAGCTCGGCCTGCCCGACGACGAGAGCCGGGTGGACGTCTCCAGCCCCTACGACGCGACCGCGGAGGGCGGCTACCAGGCGACGAAGCGGCTGCTGGCGGCGCATCCCCGGGTGACGGCCCTGACCTGCCTCAGCGACCGGATGGCGATGGGCGCCTACCGGGCCGCCGCCGAGCTCGGCCGGCGGGTGCCCGAAGACATCTCGATCGTCGGCTCGGACGACATCGAGCCGATCGCCGAGTCGCTGCACCCCAGCCTGACGACCTGGGCCTCGCCCGATTTCGAGATGGGCGAGTGGGCCGTCCAGGTGTGTCTGGATCCCGCTCATCCGGCGTGGAACGACCAGCGACACACGCAGTTCCGTCGTCCCCTCGTCCGCCGGTTCTCCGCCGCCAGGCGTACCCGCAAGGCGGGAGATCGAGGAGACGTGATGGCGACCTGAACTCACACCCGTCCCCTCGGTTGGCAGACCTCGGCGACGGGCTCGCGTCATCCTCGCGGCAACGAGGACCCGCTTTCCGCCCGAACGGGCGGCCCTGTGAAGGAATTCGATGCTAACAGCCTCTTCTGGCGTGCCCGAAAGCGATTCGGGTGTGCACTTGGACACCCTGCTGCACCTGCGTGCGGCCGGAGTCTCCGTCCTGCTTCATCTGCACGACGGCCGGATGCCCGAGATCGTGCACTGGGGAGCCGATCTCGGTGAGCTCGACGCCGCACTCGCTGCCGCCCTGGCCACCGGCTCGGTCCCGCTGCGCGGCACCAACGACGTCGACGACCCGGTCGTGCTCACCCTGCCGGCCCAGACCGGGGACGGCTTCACCGGCCGGCCCGGCATCTCCGGCTCCCGACAGGGTCGGGCCTGGAGCCCGCGCTTCACCCCGGCCTCGGTCCTGGTGGACGGGCGACCCGTCTCCGGGTGGCATCAGGGCGGCCCGGCGGAGGTCCGGATCCACGGCCTGGACGCCGAGACCGAGCTGGAGATCGTGCTCACCCTGGCGGTCCTGCCGACCGGCCTGCTGCGCACCCGGGCGACCCTGCGCAACACCGGCGACGCCTACGACCTGCACGACCTCGTCCTCGCCCTGCCGGTACCGGCCCAGGCCACCGAGCTGCTCGACTTCGCCGGCCGCTGGGGCCGGGAGAAGTCGCCGCAACGCGCCCCCTTCGGCGTCGGCACCCACCTGCGGGAGGGCCGCAAGGGACGCACCGGAGCGGACGCGGCCGGCGTCCTGCACGCGGGCACGGCCGGATTCGGCTTCGCCGAGGGCGAGATCTGGGCGGTCCACACCGCGTGGAGCGGCAACCACGTGCACTACGCGGAACTGGATTTCATGGGCCACCGGGTGATCGGCGGCGGGGAACTCCTGCTGCCGGGCGAGATCCGCCTGGACCGCGGCGAGGAGTACACCACGCCGTGGGTGTACGCGAACCACGCCCGCGGGCTGGACGCGATCGCCCGCCGCTTCCACGACCATCTGCGCGGCCGCGACACCCACGTCGGCTGGCACCGTCCGGTGACCCTCAACGTCTGGGAGGCGGTCTACTTCGACCACGATCTCGCCCGGCTGCTGGAACTGGCCGAGCGCGCCGCGGAGATGGGCGTGGAGCGCTACGTGCTCGACGACGGCTGGTTCGGCTCCCGCCGGGACGATACGAAAGGCCTTGGGGACTGGGTCGTCTCGGACGAGGTCTGGCCGCAGGGGCTGCATCCGCTGATCGACCGGGTGCGCGAGCTCGGAATGGAGTTCGGGCTCTGGTTCGAGCCGGAGATGGTCAATCCCGACTCCGACCTGGCCCGGGCCCACCCGGAGTGGATCATGTCGGCCCGGCGCGACTGGCCCGCGGAGGCCCGCCACCAGCAGGTCGCGAACCTGGCGATTCCCGAATGCTACGAGCACATCCGGGATCAGATCCTGGCGATCCTCGACGAGTACGAGATCGGCTACATCAAGTGGGATCACAACCGGGATCTCGTCGAATCGGGCACGCAGACCGATGGCGGCACCCCGGCGGTGCATGCACAGACGGCGGCGTTCTACCGGATGCTGGCGGAGATCAAGGACCGGCATCCCGGCCTGGAGATCGAATCCTGCTCCTCCGGCGGGGCCCGGGTGGATCTCGGGGTCGTCGAGCACACCGACCGGGTGTGGGTCAGCGACTGCATCGACCCGCTGGAACGGCAGTCGATGCTGCGCTGGACGGGGCAGTTGCTGCCGCCGGAGCTGCTCGGCAGTCACATCGCCTCCGGGCGGTCGCACACCACCGGCCGCACCCACGACCTCAACTTCCGCGCGGCCACGGCGGTCTTCGGTCACCTGGGCATCGAATGGGACCTGACGCAGGCCAGCGAGCGCGCCCTGGCCGAGCTGGGTGCCTGGATCGCCTTCTACAAGAGGCACCGGGAACTGCTGCTCACCGGCGACGTCGTCCGGGTCGACGATCCCGGCGACGGCTTCCTCGTCCACGGCGTCGTCGGCAAGGATCGCGCCGAGGCGATGTTCGCCATCGTCGTCGTCTCCAGCCCGCTCGCCGACCCCGGCCCGCGCATGCGGTTCCGGGGCCTGGCACCGGAG
>JBDIAG010000174.1:0-7758 GCA_039812305.1 Actinomycetales bacterium
TTCAAGGCCGGGATGTTCCTCGGGGCCGGCTCGGTCATGCACGGCATGCACGACCGGGTCGACATGCGCACGTTCGGCGCGCTCGCCTCGAAGATGCGCGTCACCTGGCTGACCTTCGGCGCCGGCTGGCTGGCCATCATCGGCTTCCCGTTCCTCTCCGGCTACTTCAGCAAGGACAAAATCATCGAGTCGGCGTTCGTGGGCGAGGGCTGGCGGCCCTGGGTCTTCGGGCTGACCACGATGCTGGTCGCCGGGCTGACCGCGTTCTACATGTCCCGGCTGTTCTTCATGACCTTCCACGGCAAGGCCCGCTGGCGCGAGGAGGACCACCCCCACGAATCGCCGCGGACGATGACCGTCCCGATGATCATCCTGGCCGTCGGGTCGGTGGCGCTGGGCGGCATCCTCTACGCGGGTGGGTTCCTGCACTGGCTGGCTCCGGTGGTGGGCGAGCCCGCCCACCACGAACCGGTGCTGCCGCCGCTGGCCATCACCGGGCTGACCCTGCTCTGCGTCGCCGTCGGCGCCGGCACCGCATGGTTCGCCTACGCGGCTCGGACGGTACCGGCACCCGCTCCCGCCGGGTCGCTGCTGACCCAGCTGGCCCGCGCCGATCTCGGCCAGGAGTTCGTCAACCGGACCCTGTTCGAGAACCCCGGCCGGGTGTCCACCGAACTGCTGGCCACCGCCGACGACGTCCTCGTCGACCGCGGTGTGACCGGCCTGGGCCGGCTGATGAGCGGCCTGGGCAAGGGCGTGTCCCGGTTGCAGAACGGGTACGTCCGCTCCTATGCCGCCACCATGTTGGTCGGTGTCGTCGCCGTGCTCGGCCTGACCTTCATGTGGAGGTGACATGAGCTTCCCGTGGTTGACCGCGATCGGTGTGCTGCCCCTGGTCGGGGCCGGGGTGCTGATGCTGTTGCGGGGCGAGTCCCGCTGGCTCTCGCGCCAGCTCGCCCTGGTCTTCTCGCTCATCTCGCTCGCAGGGGTGCTGGTGCTCGCCGTCACCTTCGACGTGGCGGATGCCGGAACGGTCCAGTTCGTCGAACAGCACAGCTGGATCGGTTCGCTGGGCGTCTCCTACGCGCTGGGCGCCAACGGCATCTCCATGGTGATGTTGCTGCTGGCGACGGCCCTGACCCCGGTCTGCGTGCTCGCCTCCTGGCATGTCGCCGGTGACGACCCGGCGAAGGTCCGCGAGTACTTCGCCTTCCTGCTGGCGGCCGAGTCGTTCATGCTCGGGGTCTTCATGGCCCAGGACCTGTTCATGTTCTACATGTTCTTCGAGGCGATGCTGATCCCGATGTACTTCCTGCTCGGGCGCTTCGGCGGCCCGAACGGCAAGGCCGCGGCGATGAAGTTCCTGCTGTTCAGCCTCACCGGTGGTCTCATCATGCTGGCCGGGGTGATCGCGATCGGGCTGGCCTCGATCGGCGCGCCCGACCCGGCGACCGGGGTCCGGTCGCTCAGCCCGGACGCGTTCCTCCTCTCCTCCCTGACCGGGCTGGACCTCGGGCAGACGGCGGAGCGCTGGATCTTCGTCTCCTTCTTCATCGCGTTCGCGGTCAAGGCGCCGATGTGGCCGGTGCACACCTGGCTACCGGACGCGGCCGAGGCCGCGCCGCCGGCGATCTCGGTGCTGCTGGTCGGTGTGATGGACAAGATCGGCACCTACGGGATGATCGCGCTGTGCCTGCCGCTCTTCCCGGAGGCCAGCAAGTGGGCCGCACCGGTCATCGCCGCGCTGGCCGTCGTGTCGATCATCTACGGGGGTCTCGTCGCGATCGCGCAGCGCGACCTGCGCCGCCTGATCGCGTTCACCTCGGTGTCCCACTTCGGGTTCATCGTCCTGGGCATCTTCGCGATGACCTCCACCTCGAGCAGCGGGGCCGTGCTCTACATGCTCAACCACGGCTTCTCCACCGCCGCGCTGTTCGCCGTCTGCGCGATGCTGATGGCCCGGTTCGGTACCGCGCGGATCGGGCAGTACGGCGGGATCCAACGGGTCACGCCGCTGCTGGCCGGGTTGTTCCTGGTGGCGGGTCTGTCGTCGTTGGCGCTGCCCGGGCTGTCGAGCTTCATCTCGGAGTTCCTCGTGCTGGCCGGCACCTTCGCCCGGTACCCGGTGGCCGCGGCCCTGGGCACCAGCGGACTCGTCCTGTCCGCGGTGTACATCCTGCTCACGTATCAGCGCATGACCACCGGCCCGGCCCGATCCGGATTCGACGATGCTCCCGACCTGTCGGCGCGGGAGAAATGGGTGCTCGGTCCCGTCATCGCGGTGATCATCGCGCTCGGCATCTTCCCGAAGCCCGTCCTGGATCTGATCAACCCCGCGGTGGCGACGACGATGACCGTGACCGGTGTATCTGATCCGAGCTTTGTCATCGAAGGGGCCGGCCAGTGACGAGTGTGCGCCCGGTTGTCCTGGGTCCAGTTCCAGCCGTTGTCATCGAGGGGGCCGGTCAGTGATGAACAGCTTCACGCCACCCGTGGTCGACTGGCTGGCGGTCGCCCCCGTTCTGGCCGTGCTCGGTACCGGGGTGATCGGCGTCCTGATCGAGGCGTTCGTCCCGCGCAAGATCCGCCGCACCGTCCAGTTGGCGCTCAGTCTGATCGGCCTGCTGGTGGCGTTCGTCCCGCTGGCGATCATGTGGGGCGGCGGCCGGCGGGCGGCTCTCATCGAGTTCGACGCCCAGGGCGGCGGGGTGCTGCTCGGGATGTCGCTGGATCAGGTCACGATCTTCCTGCAGATCGGCCTGGTCGTGATGGGGGCGATGTCGATCCTGCTCTTCGGCAGCCGAGGCGGGGGAGTGCTGGACTCGATCGCCGCGGCCCCGGCGACGAGGCCCGAGTCCGCTGCCGAGCGGGCGGCCGAGAGAGCCGGCCGCCAGGCGACCGAGATCTTCCCGCTGACGATGTTCTCCATCGGCGGGATGATGATCATCTGTTCGGCGAACGATCTGCTGACCATGTTCGTGGCCCTGGAGGTGCTCTCGCTTCCGCTCTACATCCTGTGTGGGCTGGCCCGGCACCAGCGGCTGCGTTCGCAGGAGGCCTCGCTGAAGTACTTCCTGCTCGGCGCGTTCTCGTCGGCGTTCTTCCTGTTCGGCATGGTGATGATGTACGGCTACGCCGGCACTCTGAACCTCTCCCAGCTGAGCATGCGCATCGCCGACCCCTACATCAGCGCGGTGCGGCAGGGGCAGACGCCGCAGTGGGAACCGTTCGTGCTGGTGGCGCTGCTGCTGATGCTGGTCGGTCTGCTGTTCAAGGTGGGCGCGGTGCCGTTCCACTCCTGGACGCCCGACGTCTACGAAGGTGCCCCGACCCCGGTGTCGGCGTTCATGGCCGCGTGCACGAAGGCCGCGGCGTTCGGCGCCCTCCTACGGCTGATGCTGCCACCGGTGCCGACCTCCGGCGGCGTCGAGTACCCGGGCGTGGTCTGGTTCTTCTCCGACGCCCTGCAGCCGGCCTTGATCGTGATCTCGATCCTCACCATGGTGGTCGGGTCGGCGGTCGCGATCCGGCAGACGGACGTCAAGCGGATGCTCGGCTACTCCTCGGTCGCGCACGCCGGGTTCATCCTCTGCGGCCTGGCGTCGTTCGATCTGCTGGCGATCCCGGGCGTGCTCTTCTACGTGCTGGTCTACGGCCTGTCGTCGATCGCGGCCTTCGGCATCGTCAGTCTGGTCAGGGTCCGCAACGAGGACGGAAGCATCGGTCCAGAGGCCAAGAATCTGTCCCAATGGGACGGTTTGGGTCGTAGATCCCCCCTGCTGGCGGCCTTCTTCTCGATCCTTATGCTCGCCTTCGCGGGGTTCCCTCTCACCAGCGGCTTCATCGCCAAGTACGGTGTGTTCTCGGCAGCCGTTTCCACGGGCCGTCCATGGCTGATCTTCCTGGCCGTGGTGGGCGTGGTGATGAGTGCCGTGGCAGCGTCCTTCTACTTGCGGGTGATTGTGCGGATGTACTTTGCCGACCATGATGCGGCGCCGACAGTGACGGTCGGTGGCGGCTTGACGATGATCGCGGTGACCGTCGGGGTGGTGGCCACCATCGCATTCGGGGTGTACCCGGATCTGCTGCTCGACGTGGCGGGAACTGCGATGGCGGCCCGGTGACGGTGACAGTCAACTACGAACGGGCGAACGCCATCGCCGGTCTGCTCTCCAGTGGCGAGGGCCTGGAGGGGCTGGGCAACCGGCTGATCGAGGTCGAGGCCCGCCTCCACGCGGCCGTCGAGCATTCGGACGCGCTGGCGGCGTCGACGTCGCGGCACCTCGTGTACGCGGGGGGCAAGCGGGTCCGGCCGATCCTGACCCTGCTGGCGGCCTACCTGGGCGATCCCGGGCGGGACGAGGTGCTGCAGGCGGCGGTCGCGGTCGAGCTCACCCACCTGGCGACCCTCTACCACGACGACGTGATGGACTCGGCCGAGACCCGGCGGGGGGCGCCCACGGCGCAGACGGTGTGGGGCAACTCGATCGCCATCATCACCGGTGACCTGCTGTTCGCGCGGGCCTCCAGACTGGTCTCGGGGCTGGGGGCGGAGGCGGTGCTGATCCAGTCGCTGACCTTCGAGCGGCTCTGTCTGGGTCAGCTGCACGAGACGGTCGGTCCGCAACCGGGGGACGATCCGGTGCAGCACTATCTGTCGGTGCTGGCTGACAAGACCGGTTCGCTCATCGCGACCTCCGGGGTCTACGGAGCGATGTTCGCCGGGTGCGACCGCGACATCATCGATCCCCTGGCCGCCTACGGGGAGAAGGTCGGCGTCGCCTTCCAGCTCGCCGACGACGTCATCGACCTGATGCCCACCGACACCGGCAAGGATCCCGGCACCGACCTGCGCGAGGGCGTCGCCACGATGCCGGCGCTGCTCGCCCGGCAGGCGGCGGCCGAGGGCGATCGCGAGGCGGACGAACTGGTCCGGCTGATCGACGGGGACCTCACCGACCAAGCCCGGCTGGCCGAGACCGTGGTCGCGCTGCGCGAGCACGATGTGACCACCCAGACCCGCTCACTCGCCCAGACCTGGGCCCAGGCGGCGATCGACGACATCTCGGTACTCCCTGCCGGGCCGGTGCACCAGGCCCTGGACGCCTTCGCCCGGTCGGTCGTCTACCGGGACGCGTGAGCTCCTCGTCGCGAGGGCCGTGTCCGCGCTGAGAATGGTCAGCGCGGCCCAGACGAGGGCGAACCCGACCCAGCGGGCCGGTGTCATCGCCTCGCCGAGCACGAGCACGCCCATGATGAGCTGACCCGTCGGCGTCAGGTACTGCAGGAGACCGAGCAGCGAGAGCGGGATCCGGGAGGCCGCGCCGGCGAACAGCAGCAACGTGACGGTCGTGAGCAGGCCACCGCCGACGAGCAGCACCGAATGCCCGGCGCCGTGCGTGCCGAACGTCGCGTGCCCCCTGGCCTGCAGGACGACGAGCACGGCCAGCGCCGGCAAGAACAGCACCGTGGTCTCGATCGTCAGCGATCCCAGCGCGGAGACCCGTCCACCCACCCGGTTCTTCATCAGGCCGTAGAGGGCGAAGGTGACCGCCAGCAGCAGCGAGAGCCAGGGCGGCCGTCCGTACCCCACGGTCAGCACCACCACCGCGCAGACGGCCAGGGCGATCGCCAGCCACTGGGCCCGCCGGAGCCGCTCGTGCAGCACGACGACGCCGAGCAACACGGTGAGCAGCGGATTGATGTAGTAGCCGAGCGCCGCCTGCACGACATTGCCGGTGAGCACGGCGATGATGTAGACGAGCCAGTTCACCGCCACCAGCACGGCCGCCACGGTGAGCCGCCACAGCAGCGTGCGGTCGCGCAGGGCGGAGCGCAGGTCACGCCACGAGCGGGTGACGGTGAGCAGAAGGGCGCAGGTCAGGCTCGCCCAGACGATGCGGTGGACGAGGATCTCCGTCGCCGAGGCCGGGATCAGCGCGTGGAAGTACAGCGGGAAGAGTCCCCAGATCAGGTAGGTCGTCGCGCCCATCACGGCGCCGCTGCGAATCGCGGTCGTCCGCTCCCCGGATCCAGTCACCGGCGAACGTTACCGCTGCACTCACCGGCGGCCTGTGGCAGGCTCGTTCTGACGGTTCGAGCGGCCCCATCCGGGGGACGAGTCCCAGCAGAAGCGAGGAGAAGGCGTGCCGACCACCAAGCAGCTGCACCGGGCCGCCCGGGTGGAAGACGCCCTCAACGTGAAGCTGTTCGAGAGGTTCTCCAGTCGCGGCTGGACGCCTCATGTGATCGCCTACACCGGCTACGGGGCGCCCGGCTGGGTGCGGGTGATGGCGCGGGTGATCCTGCGTCGTCCGGAGGCCGAGTACGACGCCACCCCGGCGGTGCTGCGCCGTGGCTACCGGGCCTTCTTCACCGTCCCGATCGTGGACGCACCGCTGATCGTGCGCGCCGGCAACAAGGAGCACCGGCTGGTGTCCGACCGGGGTGGCTACATCGACGACCGGCTGGAGTGCGATCTGCCGTCCGGCTGGCACGAGATCACGGTCGGCCTGCAGGGCACGGACCTGGATTCCTACGCCGCCGACGAGACGGGCGGACGAGTGGCCCAGGTGATCGCCAAGGCGCCGGTGACGATCATCGACCCGTCGACCACGATCGGGATCATCTCGGACGTGGACGACACCGTCATGGTCACCACGTTGCCCCGGGCCATGCTCGCCGCCTGGAACACGTTCGTGCTGAACGAGAACGCCCGTCGCCAGGTGACCGGCATGTCGGTGCTGTACGAGCGCCTGCACTGTCAGTTTCCCGGGGGGCCGTTCATCTACCTGTCCACCGGGGCCTGGAACGTGGCGCCGACCCTGCGGCGCTTCCTCTCCCGCAATCTCTACCCCCGAGGGCCGTTGCTGCTGACCGACTGGGGCCCGACCCACAACGCCTGGTTCCGCAGCGGCCAGCTCCACAAGCGGCGGTCACTGTTCCGGCTGGCCCAGGAGTTCCCGGACATCCGCTGGCTGCTCATCGGCGACGACGGCCAGCACGATCCCGAGATCTACGCCGAGTTCGCCCGGATCTATCCGGGGCACGTCGCCGCCGTGGCCATCCGGACCCTCTCGCCGACCGAGCAGCTGCTCGCCAGCGGCCTCCCGGCCGGATCCGTCCACGCCCGGACCGTCCCCGGCACACCGTGGGTCCAGGCCCCGGACGGCGCCGCCCTCTGGCGCCGGCTGAGCGAGATCGACCTCGAAGACGGCAGCGCCGCCCGCTGAATCCGCTTCGTCCGGCGACGAATGGTCGGGCTTGGCCGTCCTTAATGGGAATTTTGGGTGCTTAGCGTTGCCGCTGGTGGCTGCCGAGTCTTGGCTACCAAGCATGCGGGAACTTGACCGAGGCCCCGGCCCCGGCTGGGCATCCAGTTGTCGGCCGAGCATCCGGTACTGGGCTGGGCATCCACTTGTCGGCCGGGCATCCGGTACTGGGTCGCGGCATCCAGTTGTCGGCCGGGCATCCGGCGATATCCGGTCGTTGAGCAGTTGCCTGGATGCCGGGCACGTGGCCGGTCCGATGGCGCCGGGCCGCTACGGCCAACGTGTCACTGGTCGGCGGGTGCTCGCGAGTGGTCACGTCCGGCGACGAATGGTCGCGCTTGGACGTCTGTAACGTGACCTTCGGGTGCCCAACGTTGCCGCTCGTAGCTGCCGAGTCTTAGCCGCCGAGCATGCGAGGCCCCTGGCCCCGGCCGGGCATCCACTTGTCGGTCGAGCATCCGGCACCGGGGCCGGGCATCCACCTGTC
>JBDIAG010000175.1:0-7748 GCA_039812305.1 Actinomycetales bacterium
CGCTCGCAGCGCTCGTCGGTGGCTTCCGAGGCGTCCAGGACGCCGAGCGCCACCAAGGCCAGCAGCGCGACGATCTCGTGCCCCGGCGGTGCCAGGTGGATGCGGTCCGGAGCCCACACCTCGGCCCGTCGCAGCACCGGGACGCCGAACTGGTCGACGACGTGGGCGCCGTGTCGGCGGGCGATGGAGTTGATGTGGGCCGCGTAGATGCCGACCCGTCCGGAGGTCCACCGGAGCACCGGCGCGTCGCTCGGCAGTACCGGCGTGGACAGCAGCGCATCGGCCCCGGTGGCTCGCACCCGCCGAACCGCCTGGTCGAGTTGCCGGGCGAGGAACTCGACGTCGGCCCGAGGTCGCAGGATGTCGTTGCCGCCGCCGACGATCGTCACCAGGTCGGGCTCCAACGCCAGCGCCGCATCGAGCTGCGGACCCACGATGTCGGCCAGCAGCCGCCCCCGGACGGCGAGATTCGCATACTCGAAACCCGGCTCCTTGCCCGGCACCGTCTCGGCGAGAGCGAAGGCGAGCCGGTCCGCCCATCCGCGGTAGGAGCCCGGCAGGTCCGGATCGGGATCCTCCAGCCCCTCGGTGAAGGAATCGCCGACACTGACCATCCGACGCCACCGTGTCTCAGTGCTCATGGCCACTCATCTTGCCCCTGCCGGTCGATCCGGCACGAGCGGCCGTCCGCTCCGCGTTGTGTCACCGCGGGCCCATATCCGGGCACACCGTGCCAGAACACGGACGAGGGATTGGGGGAGGATGGGCAGGTGGGTCTCGCACCTGTCCGGCAGCGGCTGCGCAATCGGCTCTCCCGCGTGCTGCGCGACCGGATCGTGGGCGACGACCTAGGGCCTGGCTCTCGATCCCTGGTCAAGAGACAGGCCCCAGAGGGGTTCGCCGAGTTCTGGGGCGGCAGCGGGCCCCGGCAGTTCTCCCCGGAGGATCCGATCTGGCGGGTACACGCCGACTCGAGCACGTTGATCGCGGGCATCCGGGCGTTGCTGCTGCAGTCGCTGCACCCGCTGGCGATGGCGGGTGTCAGCCAGCACTCCGGCTACCGCGGCGACCCCTGGGGGCGGCTGCAGCGGACCAGCCACTACATCGCGGTCACCACCTTCGCTCCGCGCGCCGAGGCCGACCGCGCCCTGGCGCGGATCCGGGGCATCCACCGCCGCGTCGTCGGCCAGTCGGACGACGGCCGCCCGTATCGGGCCGACGACCCGCATCTGCTCGGTTGGGTGCATGCCGCCCAGATCGAGAGCTTCCTCGTTGCCTACCAGCACTTCTCGCCGAGCCCGTTGACGCCGCGGGAGGCCGACGACTACGTGCGGCAGTGCGCGAGCGTGAACGTACGACTGGGATTGGTGGACGGGCCCGAGAGCGTGGCCGCGCTCAGCGATGCCCTGGCCGGCTATCGACCGGAGCTGCGGGCAACCGCCGGTACCGCGGACGTGGTCGACCTCCTGCTGCGGCATCCACCGGTGAGCGGGGTCGGGCGTCCGGCGTACCGACTGCTGGCGGGCGGCGCGATCGCCACCCTGCCCGACTGGGCGCGAACCGAGCTGGGGCTGCCGCCGGGCACCCGGTTCGGCCTCGTCGGTGCGCGCCGGGCGGCCGCGGTGGCCCGGTGGGCGATGACCAATCCGGAGGTCCCCACGCGCAGCGGCCTGGCGGCCGCCGCGTTGCGCCGGGAGGATCTGACGCGTCGGTGATGCACAGTGCGTCGTATCTGCCGCGGGGTGCAGTACGTAAGCGGGCAGGCCGGGCGCAGATAATGCGGCCATGCCTCCTCGTGCACAGCAAGCCGGCCGGACCACGTTCACCAGAGCGGAGCTGGAGTCGTTCCGCGGCGTGGAGGTGCCCGATCTGCTCGGGGCGGACGTCCGCCTGCTGTTCGTCGGCATCAACCCCGGCCTGTGGACCGCGGCCACCCAGACCCACTTCGCCCACCCGGGCAACCGGTTCTATCCGGCGCTGCTGCGCGCGGACATCATCGCCGAACCGGTGGATGCGGCGGCCGGGATGACCGACGCCGACCGCGCCCGGTTCATCGACAGCGGGATCGGCATCACGAACCTGGTCGGGCGGGCCACGGCGCGAGCGGACGAGCTGACCGCGGCCGAACTGCGGACCGGTGGCGAACGTCTGAAGAACCTCGTGCACGAGCTGGCGCCGCGCGTCGTCGCCATCGCCGGCATCACCGCCTACCGCACCGCGTTCGCCCAGCGCACCGCCGCGAGTGGCCGCCAACCGGAGGACTGGCCGACCCGCACCGGCCGGTGTCAGGTGTGGGTGGTGCCCAATCCGAGCGGACTCAACGCGCACGAGACCATCGCCACCCTCGCCGATGCCTACGCCGCGGCCGCCCGGGCCGCCGGAGTCCTGGCCTGACGAGAGCGAGACGTCTCAGCGGACGTTCTCGACCGAGGCGACGAGATCCTCGATCTCTCGCGCGACGAGGTCCGGTTCGGTGACCGGGACGTAGTGGCCGGAACGTTCCGCGATGACGTGCTTGCCCTGGTAGGCGGCGGCACGGACGGCGTGGGCCCCGGGTCGCCTCGGCCCGCACCTTCTCCGGCATCCCGTCGCTGGCCCGGGAGAGCCCGCCGGAGATCACCGTGACGGGGATCCCGTCCAGATCGGGTGGGTCCGCCTGCCAGGTCTTGAGTTCGGCGAGAAAGGTCTCGCCCTGTCGCAGCTGGGTCGTCAGCACACCGGGTGCGAAGGCCTCCCGTCGCATGTCCTCGCGGACGTCGTCGGCGGGAGCGGCGTCCAGGAGCCACCGGAACAGATAACGGAACAATCCGAGATACGCCAGGATCCGACCGACCCGGAGCGCGATCCGGAAGTTGCGCCGGAAGCTCGGGGCGAAGAGCAGGTCGGCGGCTTCGTCGGAGGGGTCGATGAGGACGAGCCCGTCGACGAGATCCGGTCGACGAGACGCCGCCAGCCTCACGATCGGGCCGCCGAGACTGTGGCCGACGAGGATGACCGGGCCTGGTGCGAAGTGCGCCACCACGTCGAGCAGGTCGTCGGTCATCCGGTCCATGGTGCGGCTGACCGGGTCCGCCGGCGAGCGCCCCATCCCGGACCGGTCGTAGACGATCGCCCGGGCGAAGCGGGCCACCAGCGGCTGCACGGCGGCGAAGGACGATCGGGTGGCTCCATCGCCGCCTTCGAAGAGGACGGTCGCCGGCTCGGAATCGGTGGGGCCGTCGAGTACCTGGCAGTAGAGGCCGCGGCCGTCCCGGGTGGTCACCCACTCCGGTCTTCCCTGGGTATGCATCGGTGGACTTCCCTATGGTCGAGGATTACGGGCGACGATCATCCGGGCGGCACGCACCCGCCGGCGTCGCGACCCGGCAGCGTGCCGTCGGGACCGCGCATTCGCCGGACAGGCCCAGCTACCCGACGGTAGCGTTGATAACGGCATCCCTGCCGGAATCGTGGGGTCGCAGGGTGCTTTCACGGGTTGAGGGGAAATCGGTGGTCGTCAGATTCTCCGAGTTGGCACTGCACCGACGGATTCTGATCGTGGCCGCTTTGGCCGTGCTGGGACTGGCGCTGGCTACGGTTCTCGCGACGTTCGTGCCGCTCGACAGGCCGGCGCCCACGATCATGGTGGTGGCAACGGGGGCAGGTGCGGCAATCTTGTTCACCTTGGCCACCGCACAAGTGATCTATCTGCAGGGTGTCGCGGCACGCGGCACGCTTCGGAGCATCCGGGAGAACAACGAATTCTGGCGTGCGGTCGTGAAGCGCGTGCCGAGCCTCCCCCGGCTCGTACTGCAAGGCATGACGTTTGCCGGCTGGGTGTCGTGTGTCGCGCTCGTGTTCGGACTGTGGGGGACGCCCGAACAGGCTGGCGACCGGTCAGCCACGGATGAGAACGGACACCGCACGGAGATCACGTCCGCTCAGCAACAAGGTCATCGAGCCATGGAGCATCGATACCTGGCGGGCTGGTCGGCCACCGCCATGGCCATGATCATCCTCCCCATCTGGGGTCTACCCCCACGAAACACTCTGAGCACCACCTCGGGCTCCCCGCCGTTCTAGACGAACCCGGATACCCACCCACGCGCGGCCAAGCAACCGGTTGTTCCCCCACTGACCACGTTGTGCGCGCAGTGACCAGCGATCGCCGGCTGTTCGGCCCATATCTGGATGCTCGGCGGACACCTGGTCAGGCCCGGGCCGGACAGCACGGTCGCCTCACTTCTCCCAGACAGCTTGCATAAGTTACCAACGAGTAGCACACTGGAGTTACCAACCAGTAACTCCGCATCGCCGCGGGTCAACTCGGAGGTCACCATGACCCACTACCGCGCAAATGTCCGAGACATCGAGTTCATGCTGTTCGAGGTCCTGGGGCGGGACGCGGTGCTCGGCGCCGGTCCGTACGCCGAGGTCGACGGCGAGACCGCCCACGACATCCTCGATCAGGTGCGCCGGCTCGCCGAGAACGAGCTGGCCGATTCCCTGCTCGAATCCGACCGCACGCCGCCCGTCTACGACCCGGCCACCCGCTCCGTCACGATGCCGGAGTCGTTCAAGCGCAGCTACCAGGCCTACCTGGACGCCGAGTGGTGGCGGATGAACATCCCGGTCGAGTGCGGCGGTATCGCCGTCCCGCCGTCGCTGCGCTGGTCCGTCGCCGAGCTCGTCCTCGGCGCCAACCCGGCCGTGCACATGTTCAGCGCCGGCTTCTCCTTCGCCCACGTCCTACACGATCTCGGCACGCCCGAGCAGCGCCGCCTGGCCGAGCTGATGATCGAGAACCACTGGGGCGCAACGATGGTGCTCACCGAGCCGGACGCCGGTTCCGATGTCGGGGCGGGCCGCACCAAGGCCGTGCAGCAGCCCGACGGCACCTGGCACATCACCGGCGTCAAGCGGTTCATCACCTCCGGCGAGTCCGACCTGTTCGGCAACATCGTCCACTTCGTCCTGGCTCGTCCGGAAGGCGCCGGCCCCGGCACCAAGGGACTCTCGCTGTTCGTCGTCCCGAAGTTCCACGTGAATCCGGAGACCGGCGAGCTGGGCGAGCGCAACGGCGCCTACGCCACCAACGTCGAGCACAAGATGGGCCTCAAGGTCTCCACCACCTGCGAGATGACCTTCGGGGACGGCACTCCGGCCGTCGGCACCCTGCTCGGCGACGTGCACGACGGCATCGCGCAGATGTTCAAGATCATCGAGTACGCGCGGATGATGGTCGGCACCAAGGCGATCGCGACGCTGTCCGCCGGCTACCAGAACGCCCTGGCCTACGCCAAGGAGCGGGTGCAGGGAGCCGACCTGACCCGGTCCGCGGACAAGACCGCGCCGCGGGTGACGATCATCAACCACCCGGACGTCCGGCGCTCGCTCATGCTGCAGAAGGCCTATGCCGAGGGCCTGCGGGCGCTCGTCCTCTACACCGCGACCCAGCAGGACGTCGTGGAGACCGCCCAGCTGACCGGTCGGGAGCCCGGCCCGGAGCAGGATCTGGCCGCCCGCGTCAACGACCTGCTGCTGCCGATCGTCAAGGGCGTCGGCTCCGAGCGTGCCTGGGTGCTGCTCGGCACCGAGAGCCTGCAGACCTTCGGGGGCTCCGGCTTCCTGCAGGACTACCCGGTCGAGCAGTACGTCCGGGACGCCAAGATCGACACCCTCTACGAGGGCACGACCGCGATCCAGGGCCTGGACTTCTTCTTCCGCAAGATCGTCCGGGACAAGGGCCAGGCCCTGCAGTACCTGGCCGGACAGATCCTCGAGACGGTCAAGGGCGAATCCGGCAGCGAGCAGCTCGTGGCCGAGCGGCAGCTGCTCGGCAAGGCGCTGGACGACGTCCAGCACATCGTCGGCTACCTGGCCAAGCAGGTGATGTCCGGCGGTGACCCCGCGAGCATCTACGCGGTCGGGCAGAACACCACCCGGCTACTGCTGGCCGCCGGTGACCTGGTGGTCGGCTGGCTGCTGGTGCGCTCGGCCGAGGTCGCTCTCACCGCCCTGCAGCGGGAAGGCCTCAGCGCCGCCGACCGCAGCTTCTACCAGGGCAAGGTCGCGGCCGCCCGCTTCTACGCCAAGACGGTGCTGCCGAAGATCCGCTCGGAGCGGGTGATCGCGCTGGCGACCGACAACGCCCTGATGGAACTGGACGAAGAGGCCTTCTGAGGGCTCGTCTCCCGAGCTACCGGGACGACCCCTTCAGGGACGACGTGACGGTTCCGGTCGGCACCGACGCGATGCAGAGGATCTGCCGGTCACCCTGCTTCCACGACTCCTCGGTGGGGTGGAAGTAGGTGATCTTCAGATCCGACTGCGTGTAGGGCTTGCCGATGAACTCCTCGAACTTCGGCGCGCAGCCGGCCGCCTGCTCCTGCAGCTTGTCCCGGCCCGGGTACTCGTTGCCCTCCGCGGTCAGCGAGGCGAACACCTCCGCGGCGTGCGGCTCGCTGCAGTCGATCGGGTCGACGGCCTCGACCAGGCCCGAGTCATCGGCCTTGACCAGGCACTGCCCGACCTTCAGCTGGTACGGATCCCGCGGGGTGGACGTGCACCCGGCCAGCGCCGCCACACCCACCGTCAGCAGGGCGATCGTCCATGTCTTCGAAGGCACGAGGGTCAAGGGTAGTCAACGACGGTCGCGCTGCCGCAATCCCGCCAGCATCCGGTTGTAGGCGGCCAGTTCGGCGTCGTCGTCGCGGGTGGCGGCCCGGTCCTCGCGGCGGGCCCGCCGGGTGTCGTCGCGCGACCACTGCACGCCCACGGCCAGGGCGATCACGACGGTCGGGATCTCCCCGATCGCCCAGGCCAGGGACGCCCCGTCCCGCTGGTCGGCGAGCAGGTCGAAACCCCAGCCCAGGGACGAGAAGTAGGTCGCCTCCAGCAGTCCCGACCGCGACATCAGCGAGACCGAGAAGAACGCGTGGAAGGCCATCGTCACGAACAGCAGCAGGAGACGGAACGGGTACGGCAACCGGTGCGGGCCCGGGTCGAGGCCGACCATCGAGAACACGAACAGATAGCCGGCGCCGAGGAAGTGCAGCATCATCAGCTCGTGGCCGACGTGGGTGCGCAGGGCCAAGCCGAACAGGTCGGAGTAGTAGAAGATCACCAGGCTGAAGGTGAAGTTCGCCGCCGCCACGATCGGGTTCGAGACGATCGCCAGGAACCGCGACGCCAGCAGCAGCCGCAGCCATTCGCGTGGCCCGCGGGAGCCGTCGTGACGAGCCGGCAGCGCCCGCAACAGCACCGTGATCGGCGCCCCCATCACCAGCAGCGGCGGCACCACCATGCTCAGGGTCATGTGCTCGACCATGTGGACGCTGAAGAGCACGCGGCCGTAGACCGCCACGCCCCCGCAGGTCACGTACACCAGGAGCAGGCAGCCGACCGCCCAGCTGAGGGTGCGACCGACGGACCAGGCGTCCCCGCGTCGGCGCAGCACCCACACCTGCCGCAGGTAGCCGACGAGCAGCGCGGCCGCGATCGCCAGCCAGAGCACGTCGTAGGTGACCTCGCTGAAGAGCCGGGCGGTGGTCAGCGGCGGCGGGAGCACCAGGCCGGTGACGATCTCGGCCGGGGTCGGATCGGCCGTCGGGCTCTGATCGAGCGGAGGCGGGCTCGAGGCGAGCGCGGCGGCCACCCCGAACGCCGCGCTCATCGCGACCAACTCGATCAGGACGAGCCGCCAGAACGGGGACGCGCCGCCCCCCGGGCCGCGCAGCTGGGCGAGAGTGTGCCGTCGGTGCCACCAG
>JBDIAG010000176.1:0-7746 GCA_039812305.1 Actinomycetales bacterium
AGCGGGATGAGATACGGCGGATTGAAGGGATGACCCACCACCAGCCGGCCCGGCCGCTGCGCCAGGGTCGCCATCTCGGTCATCCCGTAACCCGAGGTCGAGGACGAGATGACCACCTCGGGTGGGGTGGCCGCGTCCAGCTCGGCCAGCAGCGTCCGCTTCAGCGGCAGATCCTCCGGGGCGCTCTCCTGCACGAACTGGGCGGTGGCCACCGCGTCGGCGAGACTCGTCGCGATGGTGAGGTTCTCCCGGCTCGCGTGCTCGGCCAGGCCGAGCTGCGTCAGCGCCGGCCAGGCGTCGTCGATCAGGCCGGCGAGCCGGTCGGCGAAGGCCGGCGCGGGGTCCCAGGCGCGCACGCGGTAGCCGCGCGCCAGGAAGTAGGCCACCCAGCCGCCGCCGATCACACCGGCCCCGATGCAGGCGATCTCGCGGACGTCCTGCGGTTCGGTCCGGGTCATGCCCGGCTCGTGAGATTGAGCAGCTCGCGAGCGTCGTCCGGGGTGGCCACGCGACAGCCCATCGCCTCGATCAGGCTGACCGCATTGGCGACCAGCATGGCGTTCGTCGCCTTGTTGCCCTTGCCCAGATAGAGGTTGTCCTCCAGGCCCACCCGGACCTGGCCGCCGAGCAGCACGGACTGGGCGACCCAGGGCATCTGCATCGCGCCGAGCGCGAAGGAGGCCCAGACCGCCCCCGGCGGAAGGGAGTTCACCATCGACATGAGCACGCTCGGGTCGGCCGGGGCACCGTAGGGGATGCCCATGCACAGCTGGTACATCGCCGGGGCGTCGACCAGCCCCTCCTCGACCAGCTTGTTGGCGAACCACAGATGACCGGTGTCGAAGATCTCCATCTCGACCCGCACCCCGAGCTCCTGGATGCGCTTGGCGCCGGCGCGCAGCATGTCGGGCGTGCTGACGTAGACCAGACTGCCTTCGCCGAAGTTCAGGCTGCCGCAGTCGAGGGTGCAGATGTCCGGGAGGAGCTCCTCGACGTGCTTGAGCCGTTCGACGCCGTTCACCAGGTCGGTGCCCTCGGCGAAGCCGTCGGGGTTCTCCGGGTCGAGATAGAGGTCGCCACCCATGCCGGCGGTGGTGTTGACGACGACGTCGACGCCCGAATCGCGGATCCGCTCCACGGCCTCGCGGTAGAAGGCCACCTCCCGCGAGCCCTGGCCGGTCTGCGGGTCGCGGACGTGGACGTGGACGATCGCGGCCCCCGCCTTGGCGGCCTCGATGCCGGCCTCGGCGATCTGCTGCGGTGTCACCGGCACGTGTTCGGACTTGCCGGTCGTGTCACCCGCCCCGGTGAGCGCGCAGGTGATGACCACGTTGCGGTTAATCGCCATCGAACACTCCAATCCACTCAGGGTTCAGGCGATCTCAGCAATCGCCGGTAGCGCGAGATAGCAGAGGTCCCGCCGCGCCCGATCGACGAGGACGTCACCGTACGGCCATCTCGACGTCTTGACCACAACCACTCCGCGATTTCTGTCGATATAACAGAATTGGCCGCGGCTGCCGTCCGCGGTGACCCGGCGACCGTCGTCGTCCAGTGGCCACCAGTGGTACCCGAACCCGGCGTGGGCGGTGATGCTGCTCGGCAACCGGCCGGGGCGCAGGAACGGCTTCGACGGCCGGGACGAACGATCCGGCCAGCCCTGCGGCAAGCGCACGGCGCCGACCTCGCCGGTCAGCTGCAGGGCCCCGATCCGGGCCCAGTCGACGGCCGTCGCCGCCAGCCCGCCGCCGGCCAGGGCCACCCCCTCGGCATCGGTGAGCAGCCAGGCGTCGTGGACGCAGCCGAGATCCGCCCACAGGCGGCTGACGGCATCGACCGCCTCTTCGCCGGTGGCCCGTTCGCGCACCCAGTCCAGCACCTGCGAATCGGCGGTGTTGTAGGCGTAGCGGGAGCCGGGCTCGACCGCGGAGTCGATCTCGCACAGGAGGTCACGCGAACCGGACGGCTCAGCGCCGAAGCAGCCGAGCAGTTGGGCGGCCGGCGAGGCCGGGTCGCGGTAGTCCTCCACCCAGTCGACACCGCTGGTCATCGACAGCAGCTGCGCGACGGTCACCTCGGCGTAGCCGCCACTGCCGAGCTCCGGCACGTACCGCTCGACCGGGTCGCCCAGATTGAGCTGGCCGCGGCCGGCCGCCCGGGCGACGAGGTGCGCCAGCACCGATTTCGTCATGGACGCCCCCAGCAGCGCCGACTGCGCACTCACCTCCGGCGCGTACCACTCGTGCCGCAGCGTGCCGCCGGCGAGCACCACGAGGCTGGTGCCGTGGGTGAGCTCGGTGAACTCGTCCAGGCCGACCATCCGGCCGTCGGCGGCGATGCTCAGACCGGCCGGGTCGAGCGGTGCGCCAGCCGGCCAGGGCTCCCGCCCCGTTCCCGGGATTCGTTGGTATCCGACCGGATTCGTGCGCTGCGGATCGATCAGGACGAGCTCTCCCAGCCCCGGCGAAACGCCGTCCCCCATACGAGTCACCCTACCTCCGGCTCACGACCTCAACGGACCGATGGAGAGTTTGACAGCAGCCGCTTGGTGTAGTCCGCCTGGGGCCGCTCCATCACGTCCACGACGAAGCCCGCCTCGACGAGACTGCCGGAGTTGAGCACCTGGACGCGGGCCGCGATCGAGCGCACCAGCGCGAGGTTGTGGGTGACGAAGAGCATGCTGATCCCGCGATCCCGGCGCAGCTTCTCCAGCAGGGCGACGATCGAGCCCTGGACGGAGACGTCCAGCGCGGAGGTGATCTCGTCGCAGACGAGCAGGTCGGGCTCGGCGGCCAGGGCCCGGGCGATCGCGACCCGCTGCCGCTCCCCACCGGAGAGCCGGTTGGTCTGCAGGTTCAGCACGGTCGGGCCGAGGGCGACCGCGTCCAGCAGCTCGACCACCCGGTCGCGGGCCTGGCCGCCCTTGGCCAGCCCGAACAGCTCCATCGGACGCCGCACGATCTGCTCGATCGTCAGCCGCGGGTTCAGCGACAGGTACGGGTTCTGGAAGATGTACTGGATCCGTTTGCGCTCCTCCACGCTGCGGGCTCGCGAGCCTTTGCCGAGCTGACGACCCTCGAAGGCGATCGTGCCGGTCCAGTTCTTGTGCAGGCCGCCGACGCAGCGGCTGATCGTGGTCTTGCCCGATCCCGACTCCCCCACCAGGGCGACGACTTCGGCCTTGGCCACGTCGAAACTGACGCCGTGCACGACCTCCTTCTTGCCGTAGAAGACCTTGAGGTCCTCCAGGGTGAGGATGATGTCGCGCTTGGTCTCGGGATCGGTGTCCGGGACGGTGCCGCGGTTGATGTCCCACTCGCCGATCTCGGAGATCCGCAGGCATTTGGCCACGTGATCGGGTCCCACCTCGACGTCCGGCGGCTCGGTCGTCCGGCACTTCTCGACGGCGTACTCGCAGCGGTCGTTGAACCGGCATCCGCTGGGCCGGCGGCCCGGCCCGGGCGTGCTGCCGGGGATGCCGGAGAGGGCACGGGCCTGCGACAGGTGCGGGATCGCGTCCAGCAGGGCCCGGGTGTACGGGTGCGCGGGGTGGGTGAACATCGCCTCGCGCGGGCCGAGCTCGATGATCCGGCCGGCGTACATCACCGCCACCCGGTCGGCGATGTTGGCCACCACCGCCAGGTCGTGGGTGACGTAGAGCGCCGCCACCTGGTGGCTGCGGCACAGCTCGCCCATCGTCTTCAGCACCATGCCCTGGGTGGTGACGTCCAGGCCGGTCGTCGGCTCGTCCAGGACGAGGACCTTCGGCCGGGGCAGGAAGGCCATCGCGAGCGCGACCCGTTGCACCTGCCCACCGGAGAGCTGGTGCGGGTAGCGGTCGAGGAACTCCTTGGTGTCGGGCAGACCCACCTCGACGAGGCCCGCCTTCGCCCACTCCAGTCGTTCGGCCGCGGAGCCGATCCCGCGCAGTTCCAGCAGCTCGACGAGCTGCCGGCCGATCCGGATCGACGGGTTGAGAGCCGCACCCGGATCCTGCGGGACATAGGCGATCTGCTCGCCGCGCAGATCGCGGACCTGCTGCCACGGCAGCGACAGCACGTCCTTGCCCTGGAACATCACCGTGCCGTGCTCGATGAACGCGCCGCGGCGCGAGTAGGCGAGCAGCGCCGTCCCGACCGTGGTCTTGCCGGAGCCGGACTCGCCGACCAGGCCGACCACCTCGCCCGGCCGCAGGTCGAGGCCGACCTCGCCGACGACGTCGATGTCGAGCCCGGTCAACGCCACCCGGAGATCGCTGACCGTACAACCGGCCGTCCCGTGCTCCGGCGTCACGTCGGTGACTGCGGTGGCCATCAGCCATCACCCCTTCCGGCAAGCTGCGCGATGCCGTCTGCCATCAGGTTCGTCCCGATGGTGAAGATTCCGATGACGATCACCGGAGCGAGCACTCCCCACGGCTGCACCAGCAGCGCGAGCCGGTTCTCGTTGATCATCTGGCCCCAGTCGGCCGCCCCCGGGTTGGTGGCGAAGCCGAGGAAGCCGATGCCGGCGACCATGCCGATCGAGTAGGTCAGCCGCAGACCGGCCTCGGCCAGCAGCGGGGCGCTCATGTTCGGCAGCACCTCGGCCAGGATCACCCGGATCCGGGACTCGCCCAGGGCCTCCGCGGCCACCACGTAGTCGCGGCTGACGATGCCCAGCGCGACCCCGCGGGCCACCCGGGCCACCCGGGGCGCGTGCGAGACCCCGACCAGGACGACGATCATCCACCAGGACGGCTGGTCGACCGCGGTCAGCACCAGCAGCGCCAGCAGGATCTGCGGGAAGGCCAGCGCGACGTCGTTGAGCCGCATGATGACCTCGTCCAGCCACCCGCCGGCGTAGGCGGCGATGACGCCGATCAGGATGCCGCCGACCATGCCGAGAACGGTCGCCAGCAGCGAGATGATGAGGATCGAGCGGCCGCCGGCGAGCACGCGGCTGAAGACGTCCTGACCGAGGTAGTCGGTGCCCATCAGGCTGCCGGCCATCGTGTACGGCTTGCCGACGATGTCGTTCTCGCCGTGCGGCGCGATCCATGGGCCGACGATGGCGACCACGACCACCAGCAAGGTGATGACCAGTCCGGTGACGAAGCGGCGGTGACGGAGGGCCTTGGCGAACAGCGACTTCTCCTTGGCCACGGCCTTCGGAGTCACTGCGATGGCTGCGGTGGTCATGAGGAGATCGCCGTCCTCGCTCGCGGGGTGAACAGGATGGAGAGGAGGTCCGCGATCAGGTTGACCGCCACGTAGACCGCGGCGATCGTCATCGCCAGCACCTGCACCATCGGGAAGTCGGAGTTGCGCACCGAGTCGACGAGGCTGGCCCCGATCCCTGGGTAGGAGAACAGGTACTCGACGATGACGATGCCGCCGGCGAGCCAGGCGAGCTGCAGCGCGATCACCTGGATGCCGGGCACGATCGCGTTGAGCAGCGCGTGCTTGCGCATCACGATCTGCTCCGGGATGCCCTTCAGCCGGGCCAGCTCGACGTAGTCGGAGTCGAGCACCTCCAGCAGGGAGGAACGCACGATCCGCGAGACGTACGGTGCCACCGCGATCACCAGGGTGGCGACCGGCAGGATCATCGACGCCGGCTTGTGCCAGGGCGGATCTCCCCCGCCGGCGATGGTGACCGCCGGCAGGACGTGCAGGACCGTGGTCGAGAACAACGCCACCAGCAGGATGCCGACGACGAACTCGGGCAGGCCCGCCAGGGTGAGCAGCACCATCTGGATCGCGCTGTCGGCCCGGCGGCCGCGGTAGTTGGCGGAGATCATCGCGACGCCGAAGGCGACCGGGATCATCACGACCGCGGCGATCAGCACCAGGACGGCGCTGTTGACGATCCGGTCGCCGACCAGAGAGCCGACCGGCTGCTGATTGGCGATCGAGACGCCGAGGTCGCCGGTGAACAAGCCACCGAGCCAGTCGAAGTAGCGGCTGATCACCGGGGCATCGAGATTGAGCTGCTCGCGCAATTGGGCGACCCGCTCGGGACTGGTGCCGTAGTCCTTGCCGAGGATCGCCCGGACCGGATCGCCCAGGGATGCCGTGGCGAAGAAGACCAGCACCGAGCACAGCCACAGCGTGCCGATCGCCAGGGCCAGCCGCCTGCCCAGCCAGGCCGCCCAGGCCCCGGCACTGCTGCGCGGGGGTGGCGGCGCGGCAACCGTGGTCTCGACCCCCGACGGTGCGTCCGGGGAGGTCGTGCTGTCTGCGGAGACTGTCATCGTGACCTCACTCCACGAAGGAGACGTGCTTGAACCCGAAGGCATTGCAGGGCATGTAGCGGTGCGGCTGGAAGCCGGTCACCAGATTCGAGAAGGCGTCGAGCTGACGCTTGAATCCCCAGATGATGTAGCCGCCGGTCTCGTACTCGATCTGTTGAGCCTCCCGGAGGAGTTGAGTACGGCGGGCGTCGTCGGTCATCTGTTTGGCCTCGTCGATGATCCGGGTGAATTTCGGGTCGTTGAAATGCGTCTCGTTGTACGGCGAGGTCGAGACCGCGCAGGCGGCGACCTGCGGAATGTAGTTGCGGGTGTTCCAGAAGTCCTGGGCGAAGTTCCAGGAGAGGTATCGGTCGCCGTAGAAGACGTTCGGATCCGCCTTGTTCAGCCGGACGTTGATTCCGGCCTGGCGGGCGTGGTCGACGAAGAGGTTCGCCGATTCGACGCCACCGGCGCCGACCGCGGTCGAGGTGACCAGTTCTATGTCGAGATCCTCCTGGCCG
Source organism: Actinomycetales bacterium (assembly GCA_039812305.1). GTDB lineage: Bacteria > Actinomycetota > Actinomycetes > Actinomycetales > CAWJMD01 > JBDIAG01. The sequence continues at coordinate 6,736 of JBDIAG010000176.1, forward strand.
GCCTGTTTCAGCAGCGACTTGGCCTGGTCGATGTCCTGGTGGCGCTGAGGCAGATCCTTGTTGTAGGCGGGATCGAAGGGCGCGTAGAGATCGTTGCCGAGGATGCCGAAACCGTTGAGGGCCTGGTCGATCATCTGCTGACGGTCGACCACCAGGCGCAGGGCCTGCCGGACCCGCACGTCCGAGAACGGCGCGACGTCCACGCGGAGGGTGAACGGGACCCAGGCCCCGGTCTCCGAGACCAGCGTGGAGGCGCCCTGCCGGGCGATCGTCCCGGAGAGGTAGGTGGGCAGGTTGTCGACACTCTGCACCTGACCGGCGAGCAGCGCGTTCACCTTGGCGGCGTCGTCGGCGAAGTCGTAGATGAACAGCTCGTCGACGTAAGCCGGTGTCTCCCAGTAGTTGCCGAATCGGCTGAACTGGGAGAGCTGACCGGGGACGAACTTAGTGTACTTGAACGGCCCGGTGCCCACCGGCGCCGAGAGGTCGAAATCGGTGGGGATGATGCCCAGGGTGTACTCGGCGAGCAGCTGGTCGAGCACTGCGTAGGGCGTCTTGAGCTGCAGCATGATGGTGCGCTTGTCGAGCACCGTGGAGTTCGCCAGATCCAGCATGGTGGCGAGGTCGGCCGCCCCCGGCGAGGTCTTGTTCGGGTCGGTGACGACGGTGAGGGTGTGCATGACGTCGTCGGTGGTCAGGGTCTTGCCGTGATGGAACTCCACCCCGTCGCGCAGCCGGATCGTCCACTGGGTGGCATCGGCGTTCGGCGTGACCGACTCGGCCAGCGACGGCTCGACCTGGTAGTCGTTGTCCCAGCGCATCAGTGGCTCGTAGAGCTGGAAACAGCGCGAGATATCGGGATTGGTCACCGGAAAGTGCGGATCCAGCGTGTCTTTCAGACCTCCGCCGGTGGCGCCGTGGGAGAACTCGCCGCCACGTCGCTTGGCCGCATTGGGATTCGGTTTCTGCGGGACCGCGCCGCAGCCGGCCAACCCGGAAAAGCCTGCGATA
>JBDIAG010000177.1:0-7742 GCA_039812305.1 Actinomycetales bacterium
GACCGTGGGTCGACGACGACATTCAGGTGCCTGCCCGCGGGTGATTCGAGGTGTTCTGGCGGGCACCCAAGGTGCGGGCGCCGATCCCGGCGATCAGGGCCTCCACTCCCCAGGCGAAGGCCATGCCCGGATCGGCCAGGAAGTCCTCGTTGGCGGCCACGGTGAGCGGCGCTGTGTGGACGTCCAGCCGGGCGCGGCGATGCTCGGCGCGATAGCGCGGGTCCGGTCGGCCCGCCGGCTCACGGTGCTGCTCCTCGATGACGTGGCCGGTCACGAAGGCCCACGTCGTGCGGAACGCCAGGGTCGCCTCCGGCAACGAGAAACCCTCCTCGGTCAGCCGGCGCAGCGCGGGCTCGCCGGCCGCCAGCACGCTGTCGTCGGTGATGTAGGTGCCGGCCACCAGCCGCGCGCCGTCGCGGAAGGAGAGCAACACCTCCCGGACGTGATGGGCGAAGCCCCGCAGCAACTCCGGCCAGCTCAGGGACTGGGCGTCCAGGTCGGGGATGAGCATCCGACGCGTGATCACGGTGGCCATCTCGTCGGCGAGTGCGGCCATGTCGGGCAGGTGGTAGTAGAGCGCTCCGGCCCGAACGCCCAATCTGGCGCCGACGGCTCGGGCCGTGATCGCGTCCAGGCCGCCTTCGGCGAGGAGCTCGAAGGCGGCGTCCACGATGACCTGTTTCGACAGCGGACTCCGTGCCACCTGATTCCTCCCGACCCACCAGTCTCGCGTCAAGGCTTGACATCTGAACGATGTTCAAAGTACCACTGTTGGTGTTGAACTTAGTTCAAACTGGCTGGCGCCAGAGGCGCTGGTCAACGTCGGTTCAACCGCAACCACGTCGAAGGGAAGAGTCATGCAGGCAGCTGTCGTCACCGATTTCGGACGTCCGCCCGTCTACCGGGAGTTCACGGACCCGGAGCCGGCAAGTGGTCAGGTGGCGGTCCGGATGGTCGCCGCGGGTGTGCATCAGGTCGTGCGGTCCCTGGCCTCCGGGGCGCACTACGGGAGCGCGGAGGCGCCTCCGTTCGTGCCCGGCGTGGACGGCGTCGCCCTGCTGCCCGACGGCACCCGGGTGTACACCGGCGGCACGCCGTATCCGTTCGGCACGATCTCCGAGCGGACGGTCGTGCCGGCCGGTTTCGCGGTTCCGGTGCCGGCCGAGCTCTCCAGCGTCGAGGCCGCCGGCGTCGTCAATCCGGCGATGTCCTCGTGGATGGCGCTGGTGGGACGAGCCCGCTTCGAACCCGGTCAGACCGTGCTGGTGCTGGGGGCCACCGGATTCTCCGGACGCCTCGCGGTCCGAATCGCCCGGCACCTCGGTGCGGAACGCGTCGTGGCCGCCGGCCGCAACCGGGCCGCGCTGGCGGCCTTGTCGGAGCTGCCGGCGGTGGAGACCGTCGACCTGTCGTCGGACTCGGTGGTGGACGACCTGCGCGCAGCCCTGCCCGAGGGGGCCGACGTGGTCCTCGACTACGTCTGGGGTCCCGTCGCCGAGCGCGCGCTGGAGTCGCTTCGCCGCAACGATCTGCAGCGCACGTCCCGACTGACCACGTACGTGCAGATCGGCGCGGTGGCCGGCCGGGAGATCACCCTGGACGCCGCACTGCTGCGTTCGTCGAACATCGTCGTGACCGGCTCGGGCGGCGGGTCGATGGATCCCCGACTCCTGATGCGGACGCTGCCGGAACTGCTGGCGTTCGCTGCCGACGGCGGTCTGCCGATCTCGGTTCGCGAGGTCGACCTACCGGACATCGAAAGCGCCTGGGACTCCCCCGAGCGCCTCGTCGTCCGCATCGGTGACGATCGATAGCCAGCCCGAGCGGGGTTTGCTCAGCGCGGCGCGCGCTGTGACCGTCCTCCGCCCGCTTGCCGCCGAATCGAGCGGCGGCGTTCGGCGCCGAATGGTCACGGTGGACCCTGCCCAACGTGACCATTCAGCGCGTAACGCTGCCGCTCGACCTTCTGTGGGTACTCAGTCGGCGCGCGGTACGTCCGCGTCCGGCTGGGCCGCGTCCGACTGGGCCGCGTCGGGCGCTACCGGGGCTTCGTCCGAATCGGCATGTCCGGGCGAGGGATGGTCCGCCTGAGGCTCCGACACTGCATCACTGGACGATGCAGTGTCGGAAGTCGATGCGTCGGATGATGCAGCGTCGGACGGTGCGCCGTCGGGAGTCGCCGTGTCGGGAGTTGTGTCGGAACTCGATGCGAGGGCCGGATCGGACGCCGGGTCAGCCGTGACCGGAAGATCAGCGCTGGCGGCGGTTGCCTGAGTTGGATCGGTGTCCGCTTCGGGCGTCGGCTCAGAGGGTCCCGGTTCCGACGGTGAAGCCGGCTCAGAAGCAGACACCGGCTCCGACGCCGACGCGGTCTCGGAGTCGGGCCCCGGCTCAGACGATGACGCCTGCTTCGAGGCGGGCCCCGGCTCAGACGATGACGCCTGCTTCGAGGCTGACACCGGCTCAGATGTCGAACTCGAGTCGGACGTTGGAGCCGCGTCGGGGGCTGACGCCGAGGCACGACTGGCAGCAGCCTGCTTCGCCGCGGACCTCGAACCCTTACCTTCAGCCTGAGGCTGCGACCCCGACTCGGCCCGTGCGGCCGCGCGCTCCTTCGCCTTGCGGGCGGCCTCGGCCACCCGCTGGGCCTCGTTGTGCCGCCGGGGTTCGGGCTTCGACGGCGCGGACCTCGACTCCGCTTCGAGGGAGTGCACGATGACGCCCCGGCCGCCACAGGCCTCACAGGGCTCGGAGAAGGACTCCAGCAACCCTTGGCCCACGCGTTTGCGGGTCATCTGGACCAGACCGAGCGAGGTGACCTCGGCCACCTGGTGCTTGGTGCGGTCGCGCCCGAGGCATTCGACGAGACGGCGCAGGACGAGGTCCCGGTTCGCCTCCAGAACCATGTCGATGAAGTCGATGACGACGATCCCACCGATGTCCCGAAGTCGCAGTTGCCGGACGATCTCCTCGGCGGCCTCGAGGTTGTTCCGTGTGACCGTCTCCTCCAGGTTGCCGCCGGACCCGACGAACTTCCCGGTGTTGACGTCGATCACGGTCATCGCCTCGGTGCGGTCGATGACCAGGGATCCACCGGAAGGCAGCCACACCTTGCGTTCCAGGCCCTTGGCCACCTGCTCGTCCACCCGGTACTTCTCGAACAAGTCGTCCTCGCCATCCCAGCGCTCGACACGGTCGGCGAGATCCGGCGCCACCTGGTCGACGTAGCGCTTGATCGTCGACCAGGCAGGCTCGCCGGCGACCACCAGCCGTTTGAAGTCTTCGTTGAAGATGTCGCGGACGACCTTGACGATGAGCTCCGGCTCCCCGTGCAGCAGGCTCGCCGGGCTGGCGGTCTTGGCCTTCTTCTCCACGTCCGCCCACAGCCGGCGGAGCCGCTCGACGTCGCGCTTCAGTTCCTCTTCGCTGGCTCCCTCGGCCGCGGTGCGGACGATCACGCCGGCGTCCTCGGGAACGACCGAGCGCAGCACCTTCTTCAGCCGGTTCCGCTCGTTGTAGGGCAACTTCCGGCTGATGCCGGTGAGCGAGGCACCCGGGACGTACACCAGGTAGCGACCGGGCAGCGAGATCTGGCTGGTCAGCCGGGCGCCCTTGTGGCCGATCGGGTCCTTGCTCACCTGAACGAGCACGGAGTCGCCCGACTTCAACGCCAGCTCGATCCGCCGCGCGGAGCCGCCGTGCAGGCCGGCCGCGTCCCAGTTGACCTCACCCGCGTACAACACGGCGTTGCGGCCGCGGCCGATGTCGACGAAGGCGGCCTCCATGCTGGGCAGCACGTTCTGAACCCGGCCGAGGTAGATGTTGCCGATCATGGACGTGGCGGACTTGCGCGCCACGTAATGCTCCACGAGCACGTCGTCCTCGAGCACGACCAGCTGGGTGCGGCCGTCCTTCTCCCGCACGAGCATGGTCCGCTCGACCGATTCGCGACGTGCCAGGAACTCGGCCTCGGTGATGATCTGGCGGCGACGGCCGGACTCCCGACCCTCCCGACGGCGCTGACGCTTGGCCTCCAGCCGGGTCGACCCCTGGACACCGGTCACCTCGTCGTTCCGGCGCCCCTGCCGGACCTTCGTGACCGTGTTCGGCGGATCGTCGGTGGACGCGTCGTCGCCGCCCGAACCGGAACGACGCCGCCGGCGACGGCGACGGCTACCCGTCTCGGGCTCGTCGGAGTCGCTCTCCTCGGCCTTGCCGCCGACGGACTCGTCGGCACTCTGCTCGGCGGCCGAATCGTCCGCGTCACCCGTCTCGGAGTCGTCCGAGTCATCGGCGCCGTCGGAATCCTGCTCGTTGGTCCTCTCGGGGCCGTCGTCCGACCGGCGACGCCGGCCGCGCCCGCCCCGGCGGCGGCGTCGGCGCGGGCCGTCCGAGGGCTGATCGTCGTCGGACTCGTCGGCTCCGGCCGAATCAGCGGGCACGTCGGCAGCCGATTCGGAGTCGGTCGCGGCCTCCGGCTCGTCGTCGGCGGGAGATTCACTTCGAGGACCGGAGCGTTTCGCGGCGGTCCGCTTGGCCTTCCGGCGGTTGCGGTCGGAGCCTTCCCGATCGGTGGTCTCGCGATCGGGGCTTTCTGCCTCAGTCTCGGGCTGGGTTCGTTCGGCCGCGTCCGAGTCGGTGTTGGCGAGATCGGCGACGACGTCGGCAGCGGACCGGTCCGGGTCGGGCTGGTCGGCTGCCGGGCGCTGGCCGGAGCCCCGTCCCGCAGTTTTCGGCGAGCGTGCGGGACGCTCTGCGGACTCGGCCCGCCCGGCGCGGCCCTCCGCCTGACGCCCGGCGCGCTCTCCGGGCTCGGCCCGGTCGACGCGAGCCTGCTCGGTCTCGCCGGAGTCGCCAGTCGCGGAGTCGCCAGTCGCGGCGTCGCCGGTCGGAGAGTCCGTCGGCGACGGCGCTCTGAACACCGAGGCGATCGGCGGACCCGCGGGGCGACTGGCGGCCCGTCGGCGACGCGGCGGCGTAGGTGGCTGGAACAACACCGCCATGCTGGGCGGACCGGCCGGCCCGGACGATCCGGGACCGTCCTCCGACCGGCGGTCGTTCACACGTGACTCGGCACCCCGGTCGGGGTCGGTGGCCAGACGCGGATCGGTGGCCGACGCTTCACCGAGCGCAAATCCTCGATGGGACGGTCGGACGGACTCGGCCGCAGATTCCGTCGCGTCGGCCGCGGCGTGCGTGGCTGTCGGGTCCTGCGATATCGCGGGCGAACCGGAAGCGGGTTGGGGCTCGCCAGCGGTGACCTGGCCCGAGTCGGTGGGCTCCCGGTCAAGGTCGGGCCGGACGGCACCCGCGGACGTGCCGACATCCAGGCTTCCGTCAGCGTCACCGGGCCGGTCCGCACGGTTGGGCTGGTCCGCACTGTTGGGCCGGTCCGCACCGTTGGGCTGGTCCTCGTCGCCGGGCTGGTCCGCATCGGCGGGCCGGTTCACGCCGTGGGGCTCGCCTCCGTCACTGGGCTGATCGGTTCCGCCGGGCTGGTCGGCGCTTCGGTCGGCATCCGCACTCTGCTCATCGGTGTCCGTCCGCAGGTCGCCCGGCTCGTCGGACCCGGCATCATCAGACCCGGCATCCTCGGACAGCGCCTCTTCGGCGGAGTCCGCCTCCACCCCGGGCAGCGTCTCCACGGTGGTGTCGACGGCATCGGGAGCCTCGGCCCCGGCCTGGGCGTCGATCGGTTCAGGACTGCCGGCCTCGGCGGCGGCCGCGTCCGCAACAGGTCGATCGTCCGTCGTCTCGGCCGCGTTCTGGGCTGCCGTCGCCGTCTGATCGGCGGTCGCGTGGTGGTCAGTGGCCTCGTCCCCGCGTGACGCCTCGGTCGCCTCCGGCCGCTCGGCGACCGGCGGCGCCTCGGCTCGCATGGCGAGGTCGGCGAGCACGGCGTCCGTCAAAGGAACGGTCCGGTCCGTCCGCTCCCCCGACGCGACTGTCGGATCGGCCGACTCCGGCTGCCCGTGCGCGGGCTCGACCCGCTTGGCCCGGCGCCGCTTGGGAAGGGCGGGCGCGTCGTCCACGACGACGTCGACGTCCAGGAGAGGGACCTTGGTGGCCGCCACCCGCTTCGCGCGTCGACGCCGCACGACCGGCTTGGCCGCGGTGGATTCGGCCTCGTGCCCGGCCAGCACGTCGGAGCGATCGTCGACCGCGCCTTCCGGCTGGGCAGCGCTCTCGCTGTGATCCGCGGCGCCGCGCTCCGCCTCCGCCCGCGTGTCGAGCCAGGCGATGACGGCGTCGCCGAGGCTCACCTCGCCGTCGGAAGGTCGACCCTCACCTTCAACTACAGCTTCAGACTCTTCCGGCGCACCGCCCTCGACCATGCTCGCGGTCTCTGGCAGAACCTCTTCTTCCGGTCGAACCGGCTGTTCCTCGTTGCTCACGGGTACTCCCGTCGAGTGTCCGTCGCCCACACCTCTCGAACGGACACATCCTGTTCAGCGTCGGCGGCAAGGTGCCGCGACGGAAGTCGGCCTTACGCCCCGGGCTGCGCGTCGCCGGTTGGCTCGCGTCGACCGAGGTCGTCGGCGGCATCGGCATGCAACGGATCTTCCACGTTGCCGGTCACCTCGTTCAGCGGACCCTGCGCCAACCGCGTCACCATGGGGGCTGACGCAGGCGCGAGACCGACCGCGGAACGCATGGCCGTCACGATGTCGTCGGGTCGAACGGACGGTGTGGTGTGCCGCACGACCAAGTGCAGTATCGCACACCCCGGATGCCCGGACTGTCCAGCTCGGGATACCAGGCGTGCCGAGACCACCGGAGCCCGCGCGTCCAGCTGGCGCTTGCCGTTCTTCATCAGCCGCTCCACCGGGGCGTGCACGAGCGCCAGAAAGTCGTCGATCGCCTGCTGGGCGGCCTCCGGGGAGACCCCGTCGAGCTCGATCTCCCAGTGGCTCGCCTGCAGCCGGTCCGCCAGGGCCCCACCGGACGATTCGACGGCGTCGACCACGTCCAGGCCCGGTGGGAGCGATTCGTCCAGCGCCACCCGTACGGCCTCGGGGTCGCACCGCTGCGTCACGCCGATCTCCACGTACTCGGCCTCGCTCGCCGCCCCGGTCGGGGCGGCCCCGGCGTAGGAGATCTTCGGATGGGGCGTGAATCCGGCCGAATAGGCCATCGGTATCTCGCATCGCCGCAGCGCCCGCTCGAGAGCGCGCTGGAAGTCGCGGTGGCTGGAGAACCTGAGCCGGCCACGCTTGGCGTAGCGCAGCCGAAGCTTCTGGACGGCGGGCGGCGGGGGCGGACCTTCCGGGCGGGCTGGCACCACGGGATCCTAACGGGGGGAACCGCCGGACTACAGCCCACTCGCGACCCGACGTTGGCCAGCACGCCCGCAGTACGGTTGGATGCTCCCGAGCACACCCGCAAGGACGGCGACCAGGGACGAGGACGTACCGTGACACGACTGGGCTTCGGCATCGACATCGGCGGCTCCGGCATCAAGGGAGCCCCGGTCAATCTCGACACCGGTGAACTGGCGGCCGAGCGGCTGCGGATCCCCACTCCCCAGCCTTCCGTACCGGAGGCGGTCGCGCCCGTCGTGGCGCAGATCCTGGATCACTTCGACTGGACGGGCGAGTTCGGCTGCACCTTCCCCGCCGTCGTGCAGAACGGTGTGATCCGCACCGCCGCCAACGTCGACCAGTCCTGGATCGGCACCGACGCACACGGGCTCTTCGAACGGGTCACCGGTCGCAAGCCCCTGGTCGTCAACGACGCGGACG
>JBDIAG010000178.1:0-7698 GCA_039812305.1 Actinomycetales bacterium
ATGGAATCGGACAAGGACAAGTTCCAGGCCTTCCTGACGGCGATGTTCGAGAACCAGCCGGAGGAGGGCAGCACCGGCCTGGAGAGCGCGCATATCGCCGAGATCGCCGCCGGAGCGGGGGTCTCCGAAGCCGGGCAGCAGTGCATCCGCGACGACAAGTACACCGGCTACGTGACGGCGCAGACCAACACCGCCAACGAGAAGGGCCTCCCGCACACGCCGTGGGTCCTCATCAACGGCAAGGAGATCGAGAACACCGACCTGCAGGCCGAACTCGACAAGGCCCTCGCGGGCAGCTGACCGCTTCCCCTAGAATTCCAGCGAATCAACGCGCGGATCCGGCCTGTGCGGGGCCGGATCCACTGCCGGCGTGGCGCAATTGGTAGCGCACTCGACTTGTAATCGAGCGGTTGTCGGTTCGAGTCCGACCGTCGGCTCCGGGTTCCCGGCTCACGGGCCGGTAGACGGGCCAGACACTGGTTTCGGGGTGTCGCGCACACCTGTGATCTGTGGCGCCCCTCCCCGCCGAAGAGGGTTCCGTCGCGGAAGTGTCCTGCCAATCGGAGAGTGTCCTGCCGGCCGGGGCGGCATTTCATGCGGTTGGCAGGACGCACCCAGTGCCGAATGCCGGTCAGCTGGGGGCGCTGTCCGGCACGGTGATGAGTGGCGTGTAGTCCTGCGCGTTGACGGCCCGGCTGGCCAGTGCCCCTCCCGGCAGTGGCGCCTGCAGGGCACGGGTGCCGTCGTCCAGCAGTACCGAGTCGATGCCCGGCACGCTGGTGACGGTCAGGACGATCTGTCCGACCGCGAGGGGTCCGTCGGCGGCGGGCCGGCCGGCGTCGCGGCGCTCGCGGATCTGGAGCCGCGCCGTCCCAGACTCGACCTCCCGCACCGTCACGGTGACTCCGGTGGAGAGCGCGGACTCGTATCCCTCGTTGTGCTGCGCCTCGTTCGGGCCGTTCAGGAGTTCGACCAGCAACGCGTTCGCCTGCTGCGTCTGACCGCCGCTGAGTGTGCCGGTCGGCGTCAGCGCCGCCAGCCGGCCGCTGCGCACGAACCAGATCCGCTGCGGCAGGGAGGTCGGCGCGGTGACGGTCTGCTGTGTCGGCTTCGGCTTGTCCAGAAGCCCGTACGGGACGGAGTTCGGGTCCAGCCGGCTGGTCGTGCCGGCCGGGGGAGCTCCGCAGCCCGCCAGGATGACCGCGGTGGCGACGCCGAGGAGGAGACCGAGCCGGCGCAGTCGCGGGATCATGGCTGCACCTCCAACTCCTCGTCCAGGTCCGCCTCCGTCGCGGAGGGGTGGGCGGCCGTAGGCAGCGTGATCGTGAACCGGGCCCCACCGAGAAACGATTCGTCCTGGGTGACCGTTCCGCCGTGTGCCCGCACCGACTCCGCGACCAGGCTGAGCCCCAGCCCGACGCCCGGCCGGCCGCCACGGGAGCCTCCTCTGCCGAACCGGTCGAAGATCCGTTCCCGATCGGCGTCGGCGATCCCGGGCCCGGCATCGTGCACGCTGATCCGGACCTGCTGCTCGTCGCCGTCGATCCGGACCAGCCGGGCACCTTCGCCATGCACGTCCGCGTTGCGGATCAGATTGACCATCGCCCGGACGAGGTGGTTGCGGTCGACGTCCACCCACCACGGACCGTCCACGACCTCCAGCAGGCCGGCGTCGTGGCCGGTCATCGACAGCGCCTCCAGCGCGAGGGCGGCGACGTCGCTGACCTGCCGGGTGCCGACCTCGCCGGCGTCGAGCCGGCCGAGCTCGAGCAGGTCCTCGAGCATCGCCCGGAAGCGGGAGAGCTCGTTCGACATCAGGTCGAGGGCGCGCTGGGACGTCTCGGGAAGCTCGTCGCGGCGCCCCTCCATCACCTGGACGGTCGTCGTCAGGGTGGTCAGCGGCGAGCGCAGTTCGTGCGCGACATCGGCGGTGAAGCGGGCCTCGCGGTCGATGCGCTCGCCGAGGGCGTCCAGCATGGCGTTGATCGAGGCGGCGATGGTGGCCAGCTCCGGGTCGGTCGACCCGCGCAGCCGCGTGTTCAGCTCCCCACCCGCGATCTGGGCGGACGCCTGCGCGATCGCGTTCAACGGCACCAGCAGCCGGCTGGACGCCCACCGTCCCATCAGAGCGCCCGCGATGACCGTCAGCACCGTGCTGATGATCATCGCCCGGGTGAGCACGTTGAGCGTGCGCTCGAGATCCTGGGCCGGGGAGATCTCGTAGTAGATCGAGCCGGTGACCGGCAGCGGGACGCCGACCGCGATGGCGGGATGGCCGTCCAGCCGGGTCCATTCCAGGGCGACGTCACCGTCGGCGGTGATCGCCGTCAGCGTGTCCGGAACCAGGTCCGACGAACTGGTCAGCGAGGACGAGTACCAGACCCCGCCGCGTTCGATCAGCAGCACTGTTCCACTGGGTGGAGAAGCCGAGGCCAACACGTCGCTGATCTGACGGCCGGACGTCATCAACCCGTCCCGGACGTAGGCCGCGTCCGCGTACGCCTGCTGGGCGGTGCTGTTGACCTGCTGGTCGATGATGTAGGTGCGCGCCAGGAAGAACGTGCCCAGCGACAGCAGGCTGGCCAGGCCGAGGGCTCCGGAGGCGAACGCGAGCGTCATCCGGCGGCGGATCCCGATCCGCCACAGCAGCAGCCGCGGGTCGAATCTGGTCACGCCCGATTCCCCTGGTCAGCGGACGTCAAGCCGGTAGCCCATCCCTCGCACGGTGGCGACCAGGAGCGGGCGCGCCGGGTCCACCTCGATCTTGGTACGCAGCCGGCGGACGTGCACGTCCACGATCCGCTCGTCGCCGAGATATCCGCGATCCCAGACCTTCTCCAGCAGCTCCTGGCGCGAGTGCACGGTTCCCGGTGGAGAGGCCAGCTCAGTGAGCAGCCGGATCTCGGTCGCGGTCGGGTGCAGCGGACCGTCCTTGCTGGTCAGCGTCGCCGACTCCAGGTTGAGCACCAGGTCCCGCGCCGAGTCCAGCACGACCCGCTGCGGCCGCCGCTCCAGCCGCACCAGGGTCGACTGTGGGGCACGGCGCAGCAGCACCTTGATCCGGGCCCGGAGCACGCTGAGGTCGAACGGTTTGGTGACGTAGTCGTCCGCCCCGGCTTCGAGCGCGTCGACGATGTCGGGGGTGTCCGCGCGGGCGCTGAGCACGATGATCGGCGCGTCGTGGTTGGCGCGCACCCGGCGGATGAAGGTGTAGCCGTCCATCCCGCCCAGCATGAGATCCACCAGCATCGCGTCGGCCGTCTCGGTCTCCAGCGTCAGCAGGCCGGCCTCGGCGCTGGGTGCCTCCAGCACGTCGTAACCCTCGTCCTCCAGGGCGAGGCGAAGTGCCATGCGGATGCCGTCGTCGTCCTCGACCACCAGGATGCGTGCGCTCACGAGGTCATCGTGCCAGCGACCGCTACCCGGACGGAGTATGCGCGGCCGTGCCAGCCGGTGGAACCATCCAGATGTGGGGCAGACAACGCCGGAGATCTCGTTTACAGTCGCAGACACGGGCAGAAACGCCCGACGAGCTGATCGGCGAGACCCAACGGCGGGTCCTCGGCTGGGGATGGAGATCAGGGTGGTTCCCGTAGTGTCCGCGTCCCCCGGGATGAGCGTAGAACTCGGCACTCTCGGCAGAGACGGGCTGCGAATCAGATCGAACGACAAGACCCCGACGGTGCACCCGTGGCTGGTGCACTCCCGGCACACGGTGGGTGCCTGTGCCGGGGTATCCGTGGCGGAGGACCGGCTCGTCGTGCTGGTCAACGACCACGCCACCGACACCAGCGGGACGCTGGCGATCCTGCTGCCGGACGGCAGCGCCCGGGTGCAGTGTCAGGCGGCTCCGCAGGCGCTGTACCTGCGCGCCGGCGAACCGGTGCTGGTGCCACAGCTGCCCGGCACGTGCGAGGAGCTCTCGATCGCCGAGGGTGACCTGTTGGTGCTGGCGTCCGCCGGCGCCCTCGAGCACCTGCCGCGCGGCTACGGCCGGATCCTGGCCGGTCTCTCCGAGGACCGGGCTCCGGAGCAGCTGGTCTCGGACGTCATGTCCTACACGAAGACGGGCGGTGTGGCGGTCATCAGCCGCCTTCCCTGCTGATCGCGCGGTGTTACCGCTGCGTAAAGATCCGGTCAACTTGGCGTCACAGCGTGCGGAAACCCGCTCGATGGGTTCATTCTTGAGTGATCTCAGTGAGTCGTCTTGAGGGTTCACGTGGAGGTCGTCATGGCAGAAGGCAATGTGGAGGTCGCTCCGTTCTCCCGGGGTGGTCGGGGTCTGGCCGGATTCGTGATCTCGGGCCGCTGGCCGGATACCACGCGTGAGTGGGCACAGTTCCTCACCCTCGCCGTACGGCTCGCCGCGGTGCCGGGCTTCCTCTCCAGCACGACCGTCTTCCGGACGACCGAGGACCGTCCCGATTCCGCCGGCGCGATCCCCGACCCTGTCGGGCTCGTCCTGTGCGCCGGCCCGGTGGTGGGCGAAGGAGCGCCGAAGCCGGGTGATCTGGCACAGCCGCTGCCGTCCGCGGTGCTGTTGCTGCACCCGCCGGAGGAATCGATCCCGTCCACCCCCGAGGCGACCGGATCGGCGTCCGGCTGCATGCTCCTGCCCGGCCTGCCACACCTCGGTCTGGACCACCGGGCCGCCTGGGTCGAGGCCGAAGCCGACGGGACGGTCAACCGGCTGGTCAGCCGCGTCGGCGTCGACCCCGCGGTCGACCCGGACACCGCGGTGCTGGCCATGCTGCTGGCGGCCTAAAGCGCCGATTTCGGGCGGGCGCCCGTTTTCGTGGACAACGGCGTGGGGCGTGACGAACAAGGGGTCTAGGTGACGAACAGGGCGTCTACGTGGGCAAACGGGACGTCGGCGAAGGCGGCTCGGCCAACCCGGCGTCCGACCTGACCGCCCGAGCATCCGCCTCGCGGCCGAGCATCCGGTTACGGGCGGAGCATCCCGTTACCGGCCGGGCATCCGGTTACGGGCCGGGCATCCGGCGATACGTGGCTGTCGAGCCGTCAACTGGATGCCGCGCGGTTATCCGGCCGGTTCCCCCCTCCCTGGGCCGGCCCCGAATCGGTCAAAAGGGTTGAACGACGCTCTGCTCTGGCAACGTGAGCGGCTCTAGGATGTCGCCGCATCTGTCCTGCCAACCGCGTTGGGTCCTGTCAGACCGGGGCGGATCTCACGCGGCGGGCAGGACACATTCCGGTTGGCAGGACGGATTCCACGTCGCGCGGTCGATCGTGGGTCTCACCGGACACCAATCGACCGGGCGGGCGGATCAGGCAACCCCGATCGACCGCACGATCCGAGAACGACGCCGACGATGATCGCTATGGACGCTAACGGAGGTCCAGGCGTGAGCTGGTGGGAGATCGCCGGACACGTGCGCTTCCCACCTAACCAACAAAAACATATGAATAGGTCTTTTACGGACAGCATCCAACGCCCTCCGCCAGAAGCCGCACCCGGTAGGTTTTGCCCATGCGCGTGCACCTTGGAACTGACCATGCCGGGTTCGAGCTTGCCGAGCACTTGAGGAAGGTGCTGCCGCAGGAAGGTTTCGAGCTGGTGGACCACGGGGCCACGACGTATGACGCGCAGGACGACTACCCGTCCTTCTGCATCGCGGCGGCCGCGGGGGTGCTCGCCGACGAAGGGTCGCTGGGCATCGTCATCGGCGGTTCCGGCAACGGTGAGCAGATGGCCGCCAACCTGGTGCGCGGCATCCGATGCGCGCTGGCCTGGAGCGTGGAGACCGCCCGGCTCTCGCGCGAGCACAACAACGCCCAGGTCGTCTCGGTCGGGGGCCGCATGCACTCCGTCGAGGACGCCACCGAGATCGTGCTGACCTTCCTGCGCACCGAGTTCTCCCATGACCCGCGCCATCAGCGGCGCATCGACGAGATGCTCGCCTACACCGGCTGACCGGTACGTTCTGCCGGCGACCTGCCCGATCGGCCCCGAGTAGTCGACTACCGCCGAGGGTCAGCCGGCGAACCATCCACCGGGGCCGACGTCGGTGCCCATCCGGGGCACGTACTGGTCGAAGTAGACCCGCGCGATGAGCTCCCGGCGGCTGCGGACGGACACCTTGCCGAAGATCGACTTCAGGTGGTCCTGCACCGTGTACGTGGACAGGTGCATGGCGCCGGCGATCTCCTTGGTGTCCACGCCTTGGAGCACGAACTCGATCACCTGCCGCTCGCGCGGGCTCAGATCGAACGCGGCGACCACCAGCGGCACGATCTCGGGCGGCCTGGCCTCGTCGATCGTCACCACCACATCGCCGCTGAGGTCGCCCCGCGGGCTCATCGGGGTCGCGTGCAGCACCAGCCACATGCCGGTACGGGTGCGCACCCGGCACCGCGGCGGACGCTCGACCTGTCCGGCCGCGAACCGCCTCGCCGCCGAGACCAGGGCCATGATCGTCCCGCTCGGTTCCGTCGTGGTCGTGGTGAGTTCTGAAAGGCGTTGCTCGGCACCGGTACTGAGCTGGTGAATGGCGTCGTCCGAGCCGACGATCAGCACAGCCGGCCCGGAAGGCGGTGCCACCTCCTCGGCGGCGTAGCCGACCAGCAACCCCACCCGCACGCCGACGGCGAGTGGCTGCGACAGCGATGCCATCAGAGCGACGTCCTCGTCGCCGAAGGCCGCGTCGTCCACGCCGCGAAAGAATGAGGCGTGTCCCCAGACATGGCTGCGGTCGGTCATGATCATCCGCAGCTCTCGGCTGTACCCGAAATGGGGTTCGAGGAACTCCGCCAGTCGGGTGCTGTCCCGGCCGCCGGTGGTGTCGATGGCCAAGGCGTTGATGTCGCGGCGCATCATCTCCAGGAAGGCGCTCGGCTCGGGGTGCCCGTACTCGATGACGCCCCACTGGGCGTCGTGAGCGTCCTTGCCGCGGAGGTCGCCGTACTTGCGCGTCCCGGTGAGCAGCTGGGTCGTGGGGTCGACCGTGCCGAAGCACATCCCGACGTGCGGCAGCGCGCGTCCGATGGAGACGACCGACTCCTCGGCGAAGGTGTCGAGGTCGAGGCCCGCG
The DNA here is from genome assembly GCA_039812305.1 of Actinomycetales bacterium. Classification (GTDB taxonomy): domain Bacteria; phylum Actinomycetota; class Actinomycetes; order Actinomycetales; family CAWJMD01; genus JBDIAG01. The sequence continues at coordinate 7,053 of JBDIAG010000178.1, forward strand.
TGCGCGAGCACCTCGACATCGCGCAGGACGCGCTGCGCGGTCAGGGATCTCATCGCCCCAGTGTGGGGTCGGTGACGAACCTCCGCCATCCCACATTTCTGGGGGTGCCACGTCCCTTGTCGCCGGGGTGACAGATACCCCGGGACGAGGGATGGTGGCGCCCCCGAACCCGCCCCCAGGCTGATGCCATGCACATCGCGATCCCCGCCCAGGCACCAGTCGACGAGGACGGCTACCTGCTGCATGCGGACGACGTGGTGGCACAGCTCGTCCTCGCCTCCAACAACCTCGAGACCGCGCTGGTGGCACGCGGTCTCGACTGGACCGACGTCACCCGGATCACCGTCTCGACACCCCACCTCGCGGCCGTCGAGGCGGTGATCGACGTCCTCGCCACCCACCTTGCCGAGAGCGGTGCCCACCCACCCATCTCGATCGTCCCCGCGGTGCTGCCGCATCCGGCACAGGCCGTCGCGATCAGCGCCTCGGCGCGTGCCTGTCCACCCCCTTCGAAAGGAACGCCATGATGACCACGACCTCTGTTCTGGAGAGTCGAAGCTCGGCCGAACAGTTGCGGGCGCACTGCCCGGACTTCGTCCACCTGCCCGGCCACGAACGCTATGAGACCGGGCGGCTGGCCTGGAAC
>JBDIAG010000179.1:0-7698 GCA_039812305.1 Actinomycetales bacterium
GCGGCGCTTCGCCTCGGGATCGGGACTGGTCACGGGCTGGGCTCCAATTCGAGTGGGACTGGGGTGGGAACGGTCAGGACCTCGCCCGCCCGCGAGCCGAGAATCGCGCGGAGAGTGAGCATTCCGCCGGACAGTGAAGCGGAGTCGAAGCCCGCCTGGGCGAGGATCCGGTGCGCGATCGCGGAGCGGACGCCGGAGGCGCACAGCACTCGCACCGGCCGCCCGGCTGCGGCCTCGCGCACCTCGTCGAGACGTTGCCGCAACTCGGTGTGGGGAATGTGCAGGGCGTGCGGCAACATCCCGGTCGCCACCTCGTCGGCGGTGCGCACGTCCACGATCAGGGCGTCGCGCCGAACCGCGTCCAGGTCACGGGCGTCCCAGAGGACGAGGGTGCCGTCCAGTACGTTCGCGCCGACCATGCCGACGAGGTTGACCGCGTCCTTGGCCTGACCGTAGGGCGGCGAGTACGCGAGGTCCAGGTCGATCAGGTCGGACACCACCATCCGGGCCCGGATCGCGGAGGCGATCACGTCGATGCGCTTGTCGACGCCTTCGACCCCGACCGCTTGCGCGCCCAGCAACAAGCCGTCGGATGCCCGGACATGGACCGTCAGGTGCATCGGAGCAGCTCCCGGGAAGTACCCGGCGTGCTGGTTCGGGTGCAGGTGCAATGTGCGGTAACCGATTCCGGCTCCGGCCAGCGCGGCGCGGTTCGCACCCGTCATCGCGGCGGTCACCCGGCCCACCCGCACGATCGCCGTTCCGAGTGGCTGCGGGATCGCCCTCGCGGTGCTCGGCCGCAGAATGTGGTCGGCAACCAGACGGCCCGCGCGATTCGCCGGGCCGGCCAGGGCCACCGGACGCCGCAGGCCGGTGACCGGGTCGACACTGATCGTCGCGTCCCCCACCGCCCACACGTTCTCCAGCGACGTGCGACCGTGCTCGTCCACCACGATGGCCCCTCGCTCGCACCGCACGCCGGCTCGCTCGAACACCACGGTGTCCGGACGAACGCCCACCGAGAGCACGATCAGCTCGGCCGCGATCCGGGAACCGTCCGACAGCAGGACGGTGTCCGCCTCCTCGCCGGGCAGGACGGCCTCGGCCGTGACCCCGGCACGCACCGTGATGCCCAGCCGACCGAGTTCCTCGGTGATCGGCCACGCCGACTCCTCGTCCAGAGGCGGGAGCACATGGCCGGCCTGTTCGACCACGCTCGTGTGCAGACCCTGCCTGGCCAGCGCCTCGGCGGCCTCGAGCCCGATGAAGCCGGCGCCGAGCACGACCGCCCGCCGTGGCCCCCGGCGCGAGCACGAGGGCGTCGTAACGGATCCGGCTCTCGCCCCCCGGCGTCCGGACGACGACGGCACGTCCGGCTGGGTCGAGGTCGACCACCTGGTGGCCGGTGCGGACGTCCAGGTTCAGCGAATCTCTCAACCGCTGGGGCGTCTGCACCAGCAGTTGCGCAGCGTCGGAGATCTCGCCACCGACGTAGTACGGCAGGCCGCAGTTCGCGAAGGACACGTGATCGCCTCGCTCGAGGACGACGATCTCGGCCGACTCGTCCAGCCGCCGGGCGCGGGCCGCGCAACTCATGCCACCGGCGACCCCGCCGACGACGACGATCCGACTCACTGGTCGGCCGCCGCGTCCGCCTGTTCAGCCAGGGTGGCGCGCACCTGGTCCATGTCCAGCCCGCGGACCGCCTGGACGACCTGCTCCAGCTGGGGCGGGCCGAGGGCGCCGGGCTGGGCGAACACGATGATGCCGTCCCGGAAGGCCATCAACGTGGGGATGGAGCTGATCCGGAATCCCGCCGCCAGCTCTCGCTCCGCCTCGGTGTCGATCTTGCCGAAGACGACGTCGTCGTGCGTCTCCGACGCCTTCTCGAAGATGGGAGCGAACATCCGGCACGGGCCGCACCAACCGGCCCAGAAATCCAGCAACACGATCTCGTTGCCGGCGATGGTCTGCTCAAGGTTGTCTCGGGTGATCTCTATCGTTGCCACCGCACCATGGTATACCCCAGGGGGTTTATTGCAAGGACGGTTGGACCAAACGCCGGTCGGCTGGTTGGCCGCCGGCCCGCGACGTGTCCGAGGAGACTGGCGGATACTCCTGCGCTTCGCTTGGCACTGGACCCCTCGCGTGGAGCATTTCCGGCCCCGGACCGGCGGCGAGTGGTGACGGTAGGTACCGAGTGGTCGCGCCGAGCGTGTCCGGTCGGGACCGAACGCGGCCATTCGCCGAGCGCAACGCGGCCGGTCGGGACCGAACGCGACCATTCGTGGGTCGCATCGCGGCGGGTCGGGGTCCAACGCGGCCCCGGGGGGATGGAACGCGGCCATTGGCGGGACCCAACGCGGCCCGTGGGAACCCAACGCGGCCACTCGGTACCGAACGCGACCTCTCGGCACTGTGGCTCAGGCCTGACCACGCCCGGCATTCTCCGGAGCGCCCGGTAGGGGAAAGACCACCCGGAGTTGCATGGTCTCGCCGGCCCGGACGCTGAGGCTGCCACCCAGGGAGGTGACCCGTCGACGGATGCCGCGCAGGCCGAAGCCCTCCCGGATCGCGGTGCCGTCGTGCGGACTGGAGATCGTCAGGGTGAGTTCGTCCGAGGAGTAGTGAAGCTCGACGGTCGCCCGAGGCGACACAGCGTGTTTGACGACATTGGTCAGGGACTCCTGGACGACCCGATACGCCGCCAGATCGATCGCCGACGGCAGAACACGGGGCGTCCCGGTCGATCTGACCAGGACCTCGACACCGGTGGCGCGGATCCGATCGCACAGGGCGTCGAGGCGCGTCAGGCTGGCCGCCGGCGCCCGCTGGGCCCCCTCCCCCTCCGGCGCCACCGAGGCGAGGGCGTCCCGCAGCTCGGCGAGGGCGGCGGCACTGGCGGCACTGATCGCCGTGAGCGCCGCCACCGCCTGGTCCGGCTTGGTGCGTGCGACATGCAAGGCGATGTCGGCCTGCATCTGGATGGCGGCGAGCCCGTGCCCGACGACGTCGTGCACCTCGTGGGCCACCCACAGCCGCTCCTCGTCCCGTAGACGCCGCTCGGTCTCGGCGCGCTCCCGGGCCCGGGCCTCGAGCACGAGACGCCGGGAGATCCCGACGGTGGTCGGGATGCCGATCCACGCGGCCGCCGGGATCAGGCCGAGCAGCCCGGGCAGCGCCTCCGGGTTGACGAACACGTGCGCGACCAGCAGTGCGTAGGCCAGCACCGACAGCCACAGCGCCCGGCCGGTGCGCACCCGGCGGGCGACGGTGTAGACGGCGACCGCCAACGACAGCATCACCGGCCCGTAGGGGTAGCCCAGGAGGAGGAAGCAGGACACCGCGAGACTGCTGACGACCAGCACCGGGACCGGGAACCGGCGCCGCACCGCGAGCACGGCACAGGCCAGCACGATGAGCAGGTAGGCGGGGAGGTCCGCCGGACGCGTCGGCTCCCGCCAGGCCGACGTCACTGCCGCGGCGATCAGGCTGAACACCATCAGACCGGTCGCCAAGACGACATCCCCGATCCTGGTCCGTCGCACGTCCTCGACCATCGGCATCCTTTCCCGGCTGCATTCCGTCCCGTCCTGCGCTATCGAGCCCGTCCTGCGCTGTCGAGCCTGTCTGAACTGTCGAGCCCGTCCTGCGCTATCGAGCCTGCCACTCCCGGTCCCGTTCGGCGGACAGGGCAACCGTGCCTCCTCCGGGCCGGTCCCGCGTCCCGATCCGCACGTATCCACGACTACGCCCACGGACGTAGGAACGGGCTGGCTACGTCGGGCGACGTAGGCCCGAAGCCTCTCCCGGGCGGACGCCGCCGACCTCTCGCCGGCGCACGATCGTCCACAGACCTGATCCGTGAGGAGTTTCGCCATGACCGGCACCATCCGCTGGCGGTTGTCGCCGCCGACCCGAAAGGCCTTGCTGCTGATCCACATTGCCGCAGCCGGAGCGTGGCTCGGGATGGATCTCGTACTCGGGATCCTGGTGGTGACCGCATTCACCGCGCCCGCCACGCCGGCGGCGGCCGCCGCCGTGAGCATCGCCGCCTTCACCACCTGGCCCCTGGCCGGCGTCGGCCTGATCACGCTCGCGACCGGGATCGTCCTGGGACTGGGCTCGAAGTACGGCCTCACCCGCTACTGGTGGGTGCTGGTGAAGCTCGCTCTCAACATCGTTCTGGTGGGCCTCGTCCTGGTGCTGCTCGCCCCGGGCGTGTCGGAACTGCGGGACATCGGCCTGAACACACTCGGATCCGGTGCCACCGACGATCCCGCGGTGCCGGTCACCATGATGTTCCCGCCGATCGTGTCGTCGACGGCCGTGATCGCCGCGATGACTCTCTCAGTCTTCAAGCCTTGGGGACGGACCCGTCCGCTGCGTAGCGTGGGCGGCATGACCCGCCACGACCGACCCACTCCCGCACGTCAGCCCGGCACGGTGGCCGGATGATCGGCGTGCTGCTGGTGGACGACCAGGACCTGATCCGGGTCGGCCTGCGCACCCTGCTCGAGAACGAGGAGGGCTTCGAGGTGGTCGGCGAGGCCGCCGACGGGCTCGCAGCGGTGGAGACCGCCCTGGCGACCCGACCGGACGTCGTGCTGATGGATGTCCGAATGCCCGGGATCGACGGCCTGGAGGCCACCCGCCGCATCGTGGCCCGGGACGATCTGGCAGGTACCCGAGTGATCGTGCTGACCACCTTCGAGCGGGACGAGTACGTCTTCGAGGCGTTGCGGATCGGCGCCAGCGGCTTCCTGCTCAAGGACACCCCGCCGGTGAAACTGCTGGACGCGATCCGCACCGTCGCCGATGGAGGCGCCTTGTTGTCGCCCTCCGTCACCCGCACGGTCATCGCCGAGTTCGTCACGGCCACTCCCCGTCCACTCACGCCGCACCCGCAGCTCGGCCAGCTCACCGATCGCGAGCGCGAGATCGTGGCCCTGGTGGCCGAGGGACTGAGCAATCACGAGATCGCCGAACGCCTGGTCATCAGCCCGGCCACCGCCCGGACCCACGTCAGCCGGGCGATGATCAAACTGGCCGCCCGCGACCGCGCCCAGCTCGTCGTCTTCGCCTATCAATCGGGATTGGCGTGAACCCCTCGACCCCAAGGCTTCCCGATCGGCGATCCGGTCACAGCGGCAGCACGGACAGACTCAGGGTGGTGGAGAAGAAGGTGAGCGCGCAGGCATAGCCGGCCAGCGCCAGCCCCGGACGGGGCGGTGCCGGAGGTGTCTCCAGCGGGGCCGTCGACGGTCCGGTCGGGCATGTGCTCTCGGGCGCCCGGGCGAGGCCCGGGGCAAGTGCTCCGGCGCCCCGGGCGAGGCCGTCGTGGACGCTCGGTGCTCTCATCGTCGGCGGCGAGGTTTCTCCGCCCGGGCCGCCGGGCGAGCGACCGGCCGCGCGCCCACAGGTCTGCGCCGGATGTGCGCAGCCCACACCGCCCGTAACTCCCACCACCGGCACGACGTGGCGTAAGTCTCACGAATTGCCCCGGTTGGAGCCTTCCTGAGAGCCAGCTGAGAGGATTGGCTAGGCTAGCCTAATAACGGCGCGACGCTGGCCGTCCAGCCGAACAATCACTGGTGATCGACTATGTCAACTTCGGGGGATAGATGGTCAGCCCATTTCGTCGTGCCGCGAGATCGGCGGCTCGTTCCGTTCTGGGTGAGGAGACCTTCAGCCGGGCGCTGCAGGTGATGAACGACCAGCGGATGAGGCCCCGAATCGGCAAGGTGAGGTTCGGGGATCTGCGGAGAACCGCGCCGATCTGCCGGGAATACGGTTTCGAACGCGGCCGGCCGATCGACAGGTACTACATCGAGAAGTTCCTCGCCGCGAACGGGCACCTGATCACCGGCGCGGTTCTGGAAGTCGGCGAGCGGACCTATACGCAGGCCTTCGGGCAGGGCGTCACGCAATCCGACATGCTGCACGTGGCCGACGAGGAAGGCGCCACCTATGTCGCCGATCTCGTCGACGCACCGCACGTGCCGAGCAACACCTATGACTGCGTGATCTTGACCCAGACGCTGCAGATGATCTTCGACATGAAAGCGGCGCTGCAGACCGTCTATCGCATCCTGAAGCCGGGTGGCGTGCTCATCTGCACGGCGCCGGGCATCACGCAGATCTCGGACCCGGTCTGGAACTCGACCTGGTACTGGTCTCTGACCGAGCTGGCCGCGAACCGACTGTTCCGCACCGTCTTTCCGCCGAACAACGTCGACGTCCGGGCGTTCGGCAATGTCCTGTCGACGACCGCCTTCCTGTATGGCCTGGCCGACCGGGAACTGCGCCGGCAGGAGTTGGAGGTCTTCGATCCCGAGTACCCCCTCATCGTCACGATCGTCGCTCGCAAAGGGGATATCGGCACCCGTCAACACAGGCTGAGCGCCGCCAAGGCCCCGACCGGCTCCGGATCGTCGGACGACACCTCCTACCGTCTCGCCACGGAGTTCCTGACCGGCGAAGGGGGCACGGTCGAGGAATGGAACGCCACGATCGACAAGGATCTGCAGGATCACACCTCGAACGTCGATCACCTCCTGGTCCACCATGTGCTCGAGCACCATTGGGGTTGGCGCCGGGTGCTCACCAACGCCGTCTCGTCCTTTGACCGACGAATGGCCCTCGTCATATCCACACCACTCGGGGAGAGTGAAATGCGACTCGATCGTGAACGTCCGGTACCGGATCTGCAATTGCCGCGAGAAGAGCTTCTGGGCTTCCTCAAAGGCTTGACGGTGCGCGAGGAGATCGTCGCCTCGCAGTCGGATGGCGGCACGGAGACGATCTTCTATGTTGAAAGGTAGTGCTCCTTTCCGGCTGTGGCGGGCACTCAAGATCCGGGCTCGGCGTTTTCGGCCGCGCGGCGGCATCCTGATGTACCACTGCATCGCCGACGCACCCTGCGATCCCTGGGCCATCTGCGTCTCCCAGCGCGACTTCGACGAGCAGATGGCAGTGCTCGCCGACTCACGGGCCGCGGTCGATCTGGCGGCCTTCGCCACCACGGAGGCGTACACCCGCGACGGCTCCCGGCTGGCGGTGACCTTCGACGACGGCTACGTCGACAACCTCACCTGCGCGCTGCCCGTCCTGGAGCGCTACGAGATCCCGGCGACGATCTTCGTGATCGGCAATGCCGTCGGCCGCACCCGCGAATTCTGGTGGGACGGGCTGCAGCGGGCGCTGCTGGAAAGCGGGCCGCTGCCCCGCGAACTCGATTTCCCGTTCGGCGGCGGCAAGCACGCCTTCGTCCTCGACGAACAGCCCGGCGATGCCGAGAGAGGAGAAGGCTGGCGGGCCGACGGCGGGCTGCCCGGAACCCCTCGTCAGCAGTTGTTCCTCACCTTGTGGGAGACGATCGTGGTGTTGGAGCCGGACGAGCAGGACGCGGCCGCCGAATACCTCCTGAAGTGGGCCGGCGAGCCTCTCACGCCCGCCGCCGGCCGGATGCCGATCAGCCCCGACCAGTTCGCCGCACTCGCCGGCCATCCGCTGATCACCTTGGGCAGCCACACGCTCGACCACCTCTCCTTGACGGACCTGTCCCCCGAACGTCAGCGGGCGCAGATCCACGCCGGCCATCGGATGGTCGAAGAACTGGCGGGACGCCGGCTGGACCGGTTCTCGTTCCCCTACGGCCGCTTCGACGACACGGCCCTCGCGGCGGTGCGCGAACTA
>JBDIAG010000180.1:0-7694 GCA_039812305.1 Actinomycetales bacterium
GCCGCTCAAGCAGATCGCGGTCAACGCCGGTCTCGAGGGTGGCGTCGTGGCGGAGAAGGTGCGCAACCTCGAGCCGGGTCACGGCCTCAACGCCGCGACCGGCGAGTACGTGGACCTGATCGCTGCCGGCATCATCGACCCGGCCAAGGTGACCCGCTCGGCGCTGCAGAACGCTGCGTCCATCGCGGCGCTGTTCCTCACCACCGAGGCCGTCATCGCCGACAAGCCGGAGAAGGCTGCCCCGGCGATGCCGGGCGCCGACGGCGGCATGGGCGGGATGGACTTCTGATCCCAGCCTGACAACACGAAGGGCGGCCCCGCAACGGCGGGGCCGCCCTTTCGTGTTGTCAGCCCCAGTCGAGGGGTCACAACACGCCGTCAAACCGCCGTTGTGACGGCGTGTTGTGACCCCTCGACTGAGGCTTGCGATTGTTTGCGCTTCACTGCTCTGGTGATTCTCATCGATCCGCCGGCCTGGCCCGCGCACGGTCGGTTGTGGTCGCATCTGGCCAGTGACTCCTCCGCCGAGGAGTTGCACCGGTTCGCCGCCGAGGCGGGAATCCCGCGGCGGGCTTTCGAGGGGGATCACTACGACGTGCCGGAGGAGCGGTATCACGAACTGGTGGCCGCGGGCGCGGTCGCGACGTCGTCCAAGGTGTTGCTGGCGGCCATCGTCGCGGCGGGCCTGCGCCGGCCGCGGCGGCGTGGGGAGGTGGTCCTCCGTTCCCGGACCGTCCAGGACTACTACCCGGGCGCCGGCCCCTGCCGGGTGGACGTGATCAGGTCGACGCTGGAGATTCCCTCCGCGGCAACGCGTTCCGGCTGGTGGCTGGACGTGCGCGGAGACACCGTCCGTCTGCAGCGCGGAGCTGACGGCTGGGTGCTGCCAACCCTCGTGCCGGTTGCGTCCGGCGGTTGGCGGTCGCCGATGCCCGTCCCGGCCGGCCCCGACGGTCCGCCGGAGCCGGGGCCCGATGCTTCCCACGGTCGGCTGTCACCGCCGCTCGCGCCGGACGACTCCCGCGATCGGCTGCCGTCGAGGCCTGCGCCCGAGGACTCCGACGGCAGAGGGCTACCGACGCTCTCCGGGGGCGACGTCGCCGGCACGCCACTGGGTTACGTCCGCGTCAGACTGCTCGGACCACCGGGTGGCGAGTACGACGGCCCGCTGCCGTGGGTGTTCCGTCCGGTCCGGCGTCCGGCGAGAACGGGACCCGGCGCGTGGGTCCCGATCCCCGAGGTGGCCGAGGCGATGGCCGCGGAGGACGTGTGGCCACTGGTCGAACGGCTGCGGGCCGAGCAGACACCGGATTCGGGCGCCCGTTGACGGGTCCGGCCACCGGCCTGGTCGGACCCCCGCGTGGAGTATTTCCGTTGCTAGGCAACACAAATCCTCCAGTCGGGAGCGATCGTCGGCGAGTGGTGACGTTCGGTACCCAGTGGTCGCGCCGGGGGTCCGGTCGGGACCGGGCGCGGCCGTCGGCGGAGCGCATCGTGGCCGGTGCGGACCGAACGAGGCCGGGGGCGACACCTCGCAAAGCACCACCCTCCTAGACTGGGGTGGTGACGGCCGTCGATCTGGGCTTGCCCCGCTTCCGCCAGGCCGAGGGGTTCGGAGCGTCCTCGGCCGGCCGGGCGCGCCCCGATACGTCCTCTCTGGTCGATCGATTCGGACGGGTCGCGCGTGATCTGCGGGTCTCTCTCACCGACCGTTGCAATCTGCGCTGCGGGTACTGCATGCCGGCCGAGGGCCTGGACTGGACCCCGCAGGACCGGCTTCTCAGCGACGACGACGTGATCCGGCTGATTCGCGTCGCCGTCGGTCGCCTGGGCGTCACGAAGGTACGGTTCACCGGCGGAGAGCCGTTGCTGCGCAAGGGCCTGGAGAAGATCGTCGCGGCGACGTCGGCACTGCGCACCACCTCGGGCGGCCTCGTCGAGACCGCTCTCACCACGAACGGGCTCGGCCTCGACCGTCGAGCCGCGGGTCTCGCCGACGCCGGTCTGGGACGGGTCAACGTCTCGATGGATACCTTGCGGCCCGAGCGCTTCGCCCAGATCACCCGACGGGACCGGCATCGGGATGTGCTCGCCGGAATCGACGGCGCCCGGGCGGCCGGCCTGACCCCGGTGAAGATCAACGCCGTGCTGCTGCGGGATGTCAACGAGGACGAAGCGGTCCAGCTGCTGGAGTGGGCACTGACCCAGGGGCACGAGCTGCGCTTCATCGAGGCCATGCCCCTGGACGCCCAGAACGGGTGGCGGCGCGACCGGATGGTCACCGCGGACGAGATCCTGACCAGCCTGCGCACGCGATACACGCTGGATGCCGAAGCGGGGCGCGGATCGGCTCCGGCCGAGCGATTCACCGTGCGGGAGGGTCCAGGCGGTCCTGCTATCGGGCGCGTCGGCGTGATCGCCTCGGTCACCCGCCCGTTCTGCGGCGACTGCGACCGGACCCGACTGACCGCTGACGGACAACTGCGCAACTGCCTGTTCGCGCTCGGTGAGACCGACTTGCGCTCTTTGATCCGGTCCGGTGTGGACGACGAGGCGCTCGCCGAGGCCTGGCAGGCCAACGCCTGGGCCAAGCGGCCCGGCCACGGCATCGACTCCCCGGATTTCCGTCAACCCGACCGACCGATGAGTGCGATCGGAGGATGACGGATGCCTGAGTCCATGACCGGGTCCGAGGTCCGGGTCACCGTGAGTGCCCGCTATTTCGCCGGTGCCAGTGCAGCAGCAGGGGTCGAGGCCGAGGAGATCGCCCTGCCCGCGCAGGCCCGGCTGGCCGACCTGACCGCCGCGATGACCGCTCGCCATCCGGCATTGGCGCCGGTCCTGCAGGTGGCGAGCCTGCTTCTCGGCGGCGTGGCCACGACGGATCCCGAGACCCGCCTCACCTCCGGGCAGCAGGTGGACGTGCTGCCGCCCTTCGCGGGTGGGTAGATCGGGCAGATGACAGGACGCTCGCCCAGGCTGCCAGAAGTAGCAAGGACGGAAGGTACACCTGGCAGGGTCGCGGTGCTTGTTGGGGCAAGCGCTGGTCGGTAGAGGACTCCACCGAGTTCGCGCCTCACAAACCGGGCAGGGCAGATGATCGATCGCCCCAATATTCACTGCAGCATCTGGTTGAATGTCTACCGGCGAGGGGGGTGGTCGCTTTGAAGGTAGGTAGGGACAGTCCTGCCCAGATAGCCCTATGGGCTGCGGTGGGCCTACTGGTAGGGATCCTAGCGTCGTTGTTGTTTCCCATGCCCGAAGTAGCATCATTGTCGCCTCCTGTCGTCGCCGCCAGGCGGACGTCCTTGCCTACCGCCGAGCTCCCAGATAGCAAGGTGTGTATATCCATGGACAAATCTGGTAGTTTGACTGGGGATTCGGCCGAAGCCCTCCGAGGCGCCGCTCTCTCCATTGTGGATGTCCTATCCTCTTCGTGGGCGCCCACGCAGCGTGTGCTTGTGTCTTTTGGCGAGTTTGCGTCGCACGTGAATAATGGCACGCGGCTTGAAATGAAGGATCTATCGAGTGTAGAGCATGTGAACACGCTAAGGGCCCGGATTGGAGATCCGGGAGTTATGCGTGAGAATGATACCAACTTCCTAGAAGCAATTGATGACTGTATTCATCAAGCCGCCGTGGCGGGGGCGGATCGCACTCCAGGGTTCATTAACCAAATTATCATGACTGACGGAAGGCCCGACTTTGATAGTCAGGACGGAGCAACTATTCTAGGGCAGATCCGGGATAAGGTTTCTGTGAATAAGAACCTGCAACTCACCCTCCTTGCGCCGGATTGGTCAAGGGGTGACTCCGTTCTACAGTCATGGACTAACTTTGGCGCCCGCGTAATGTATATACCCCAAGGAGTATCTTCGCAAGAGCTTACAAGGTTCCTTGTGACACAGGGACTATATCGGTCGCTAGTTCCCTCCCTCCATGCTATGGAAGCGGGAAGTATTCACGCCTCGATGAAAATTCCATGTTCAGCCTCCTGCTTTGAATTTGAGGCCCGAGCCGTGTGGACCTCGTCAGACCTAGAATTGGTGGTACGCGGTCCGTCCGAACAGAGATTTGAGCTACGATCAGGGAAGGGCGAGATACACGCCACCGAGGACACGTTGGGAGACTGGACTGCAACCGTTGAGAGGGGTATCGGGCTGATCTCGTTGAGTGCCAAATATCCAAGTGTGTCGTTGGTTCATCCAGAGATTCCTCTCGGAATGAACACGCCGCTTCGTCTTCGCCTGGAGCCACTCGATGTTGCGGAAATACGTTCACGGGACATCAAACTCGAAGCGGAGGTACTCGCGCCGGATGATGTGTCGTATATGTACCGGTTCTCCTGGGATAATGGTAGGGTAGACACCTTTACGTCCGAGCAGCGTGCTCCCACTTCCGTGGGAGGTGTCTTTACAGTGCGGCCATTCCTGAACGACAATGAGGGTCGCCATTATCTCGAGCCAGTAGAATTTAGAGTCATTGCGGCTCCCTACGTCGAGATGACCAGCCACAGGGAAATACTAGGAACACGCTTAGAATTTCGTTTGCTTGAAAGGGGGTACCCGGTAACGGATGGCCGCTTTGGCGCCGTCAGCGATGGGTCGCTGAAACTATCGGTGAATGGGCGTAGCCACCCACTTCAGATGGGGGAAGGCGCCGGCTGGTGGACAACCATTAGGCCGGACTTCTACAGTGGTCCAACTGACGTATCAATCGAAGCCGAGACCCTTGGTCTGACTAGTACCTTTCGGGAAGCACTTGGAGTTCGCGAAGTTGTGTTGCTGCCGGCCGGCGTTGTCTGGCTTGTGCGTGCAGCCCTCAAAATGGCATCTATCGGGGTTATCGTGGTCCTTCTTCTATGGATTGCATGGCTAACGTACATGCGAATGCACGCAGGGAGATGTAGGATCCACGAGAACATTTTGCACTGGCGCCCAGTGCGTGAATATCACGTTCTCAACGTGGGATGGAAAGTCGAGGCTGCTCCAAGGGGGAAGAAGCGTCGTCGGCGGATAGTGGTACTGTGGCATGATGCTAAGGGGGTCTCCGCTCGAAGAGGCTTTGTCCCTTGGCCACTTGATGCCAAGTCGATTGTCGAGTACGAGCCGACTCCTGATGTTCTATTTGGAGTCAGACTGGACAAGGGTGATAGTGCCGATTTCTGAGTTCTGAAACAGCCAGCACGCGGTGTCCGACTCATCCACTGCAACGGAACCGCGCCTGACGCCACTGCTGCGGCCCGGCAGGACGCCGTCCCTTCATTGACCCGACTGCTTCTTTCCGTCGAATTCTTCCGCGTCTCGACCGTATTTTCGACCGCGCTGACAGCGTCTGTCGTTGTCAAGTTGTCTCTCCTGGTGGTCGATCACCGTTCTGGACCGATCCTGATTGTCCCACCCAGGACGGTGCTCGCCGGCGCTGCGCGATGCTATCGACGGAACTCCTGGATTCCTCTAGCCCCCACCTGACTCTAGCCCCCAACCGAATGGTTACGCGTTTGTGGCGGGTTCGTTCATGTCGATCCGGCCCCAGTCGGTGAGGCGTCGCAAGCCCATGCCCTAACTAGCGATCCAGTGTGTCCGACAATACTCAATTACCTACGGTGCTTTGAAAATTAGGTATAGTGTCAGTGGTGCGACGATCACACTCATCGCGAGTCCGATCGTCACTCCAATTAGCGAGCCTGCGAAATATGAGCTGACAGACCAGCTGCAAAGAGCTCCGAGAAGAATTCCCGAAAAGGTGGACAAGGCTGTGGCTGTGCGCGAAGCCCCGTCGGCGCGAAGATCCTTCTCGGCCTGGGTGATGTGTTCGGGATGAATGGTTTCACTCCTGCGACTCACCGCGATTTGATTGGCATGATGGGCGAGTCTGTCTGCAAACTCCTTCAGTGCGTCTTCGGCCACGCTAAGGGCCTCTTGACTTATACGCATTACCAACCTCCTCCCACTCGATGTAGCGCCCGACGAGCTTCGGTGATCGCGCTCTTTCTCAATCTCGCTAAGTCGTGCGTATCGACCTTGCTCCTTCTAATAAGGCCAATGCATATGATAGAGGCGAAGCCGAATGCTGGAAGAAGAATGATAATTACGCTCTGTTGCGGCATGTATCCCCCCATGTACATATAGAGTAGGGATGCCGTTGCGCCCGCAAGAAGTGCGGCGATGCGCCACATGTTTGAGGCCCCCTTCTAAGGTAAGTCGTGTCCGGTGAATGAGTCATGCGGATCCTATTGTGTGGAAGACTCTCTCTTTGACCTCGCATCTAAGGTTCGGGCAACGTCTGGTCTGAAATGACTCCGAGACGGGAGTCATGCTGAATCTAGCATGGAGGGCGGTGAAGAGGTAGCATTACCCATGCTGTCGTGCCCGTGTGACTCTAGCTCTAGCTGACCTTCCGTTGAACCCCCAGAGGTTAATGGCTTGGAGTGTGAAGTTCACCCTGACTATATGATGCTGGCGGAGAGCTGGAGTTGTTGCGGCCCGGCAGGAGTCGTCGAGTTGTCGGCATTATTGTGAGGGCTTGGGCATCTTGCTGTGGTGCGGGCTCGTACACGAATGCGTGGCTGTAGCGGATTCGCGATCCCGACCTCGTCCTAGGTCGCCGGTATGTTCCTTCTTCGATCCGCGCACACCTCAATCACCGAACTAGGCTCGATGCCACAGCTGCGGCCGAACAGCCGCCGCCGACGCGCCTTCTGCTGCTTCCTCCGCGATTGGTCGGACCGTGCCTGGCTGGGTTTCCCGGTCCCGGTCGGAGCGTCTATAGTCTTCACTGACGAGGCGCCTCGTCCTGACAGTCGATCACAGTCATCGCAGACCTGGTTATCTCACCGGTACAGGAACTATCGTCATATCACGCACCGTCGACCCGCACCCATACTTACGTGTCCCGGCATGGCCACTGTTCCCGTAGGGCCTTCTCCAAAGGTGGCGGAAGACCGAGTGATGGCATCGGCTCTTGCTTGCTGGGCAGGTCAATGGGAATCGCAGCCGGCCAACATCGTCAACGTCGCGTTGACTCTGGGCAACCTCCAGGGAGTCCTGGATCAATCGGGAACCGTCATCAATTCTGTTCACGCGTGGTCCACTCCAGAAGCCGGTCGACGTCCCAGGTGGTGACGATCCGCTCCGGCGGGACGCCCACCCGCTCGGCTCGCTCGCAGCCGAAGATCTGCCAGTCGAGCTGCCCGGGGGCGTGGGCATCGGTGTCCAGGCTGAACAGGCAACCCAGTTCCACCGCCAGGGCGAGCAGGTCGTCCGGCGGATCCTGCCGTTCCGGACGGGAGTTGATCTCCACCGCCACGCCCGTCTCGGCGCATGCGGCGAAGACCGCCTCCGCGTCGAACGTGGACTGCTTGCGGGTGCCCCGGTCGCCCTGGACGAGTCGTCCGGTGCAGTGACCGAGGATGTCCACGTGGGGGTTGCGGACCGCCGTGATCATCCGGCGGGTCATCGCGGCCGACTCCATCGCGAGTTTGGAGTGCACCGAGGCCACCACGACGTCCAGCTCGGCCAGCAGCGGCGTCTGCTGGTCGAGCGATCCGTCGTCGAGGATGTCCACCTCGATCCCGGTGAGCAGGCGGAAGTCCCCGAGTCGGGCGTCCAGGCCCCGCACGATGCCCAGCTGTTTGCGCAACCGCTCCGCGGACAGGCCGCGGGCCACCTTCAGCCGGGGTGAGTGGTCGGTGA
>JBDIAG010000181.1:0-7691 GCA_039812305.1 Actinomycetales bacterium
TCCCGGCCGCCCTCCGGGCGGCCATGGACGACGACCTCAACGTCGCCGGGGCGCTCGCCGTCGTGCACGACACCGTCCGGCAGGGCAATGCGGCCCTCGACGCCGGCGACCGCGCCGTCGCCGCTCGGGCGGTCGCCGAGGTGGTTCGGATGACCGACGTGCTCGGCGTCAATCCACTCGACCCGCACTGGGCCGCCGCGGACTCCGGCGCCGAGTCGACGGCGATGGCCGCTCTGGACGTGCTGGTGCAGGCGCAACTCCAGGCCCGGGCCGCGGCCCGGGCAACCAAAGACTGGACGACCGCCGACGCGGTGCGGGATCGGCTGAAGGCGGCCGGGATCCTCATCACCGACGGCAAGGACGGTTCCACCTGGCAACTCGCGGAAGGACAGTGATGGCCGGCAATTCGCAGCGCCGGGGGGCCGTACGCAAGCCCGGTAGCAAGAAGGGCGCGACGACCGGCTCGGGCGGTCGCGGCCGCCGGGCCCTGGAGGGCAAGGGGCCGACCCCCCGCGCCGAGGACCGGGTCTGGCACAAGGCCTACCAGAAGCCCGGGGCTGCCGAGAAGCGCTCGTCCGCGTCGGGTCCGGCCAGAAAGCCGCAGCGACGCAGCGGCGGCGCCGAGTACGTGGCGGGCCGCAACTCCGTGGTCGAGGCACTGCACGCGGCGATTCCGGCGACCGCACTGTACGTGGCCAACCGGATCGACTCCGACGACCGGGTCAAGGAGGCGATCCGGATCGCCGCCGACCGCGGCCTGCCGCTGCTGGAGGCGTCGCGCACCGATCTCGACCGGCTCACCGACGGCGCCATCCACCAGGGTCTGGCCCTGGGCATCCCGCCGTACGACTACGCCGACATCGACGACCTGCTGGACGCCGCCGAGGAATCCGGGCGGCCACCGCTGATCGTGGCTCTCGACGCGGTCACCGACCCGAGGAACCTCGGTGCGGTGGTGCGTTCGACCGCGGCCTTCGGCGGGCACGGCGTCGTCGTCCCCGAGCGCCGGGCGGCCGGCATGAGCGCCGGTGCCTGGAAGACCTCGGCCGGAGCCGCCGCCCGCATCCGGGTCGCCCGGGTGAGCAACCTGACCAAGGCTCTCCAGGACCTGAAGAAGCACGGATGCTTCGTGGTCGGCCTGGACGCCGACGGCGACGTCGACCTTCCCGAGCTCGGCCTGGCCCGGGACCCCCTGGTGCTCGTCGTCGGCTCGGAGGGCAAGGGCCTGTCCCGGCTGGTGCACGAGGTCTGCGACCAGATCGTCTCGATCCCGATGGACTCGGCGACCGAGTCGCTCAACGCCGGCGTGGCCGCCGGAGTGACCCTGTACGAGGTGGCCCGGCAACGGCGGGAGTCGCCGAGCGACGGGTCGTAGGGACCCCCGAACGGAGTATTTCCGTTGCCTGGCAACGGAAATACTCCACGCGAGGGTCCAGCGCGCCAAGCTCTACGCGGGAGGCCGCGCTTCACCCCACCATCAGAATCCGAGGGCGCGGGCGCTGTTGCGGATCGAGTCGGCGCTGGCGATGAGCTTGGTGCGCTCCTCGTCCGAGATCGGGATCACCAGGCGGCGGGAAGCGCCCTCGGCGCTGACGATGGTCGGCACGGACATGCAGACGTCGCCGATGCCGTGCCAGTTGTTCATCAGGGTGGAGACCGGGAGGACGGCGCGCTCGTCGCGGTGCACCGACTCGATGATCCGGGTGCCGGCCAGGGCGACCGCGTAGTTGGTCGCGCCCTTGCCGGAGATCACCTCGTAGGCGGCGTTGACCACCCGGTCGGCAATCTCGTCGCGCTCCTTCTCGCCGAAGCTGCCGTCCCGGGATTCCCAGTCCAGCAACGGGACTCCACCGATCGTGGCGCAACTCCAGAGCGGCACCTCGGTGTCGCCGTGTTCGCCGGCCATGTAGGCGTGCACGTTGCTGACGGCCACGCCGACCTTCTCCGCGACCAGGTCGCGCAGCCGGGAGGAGTCCAGCACCGTGCCGGAGCCGAACACCCGCTCGCGGGGCAGCCCGGAGATCTTGAGGGTGGCGTAGGTGACCACGTCCACCGGGTTGGTGACCAGGATGTAGACGGCGTCCGGTGCCACGGCGGTGACCGCGGGGACGATCTTCTGCATCAGGCCCACCGTGGAGGCGGCCAGGTCCATCCGGGTCTGGCCCGGCTTCTGCTTGGCGCCCGCGGTGATCACCACGACGTCGGCGCCCCGGCACACCTCGATGTCGTCCGAGCCTTCGATCTCGGCCTCGGGGAAGAACTGGCGGCCGTGTGCCAGGTCGAGCACCTCGGCGCGCACTTTGGCGGTGTTGATGTCGTACAGCGCCACGTGGCGGGCGACACCGCGGACGAGAGTCGCGTAGGCCATCGTGGCACCGACCGAACCGGCACCGACGATCGCCACCTTGAAGCGGCTTGATTCAACCATTGTCTGCTCCCAGCGTCAGTCCCGGGCCGTCATTCGGGCACCCGGGAGGGCAGGTCCATCGCCTTCGAACCTATCGCCCGTCGTCCCGCCGGCGCCGGATCCGGGAAGCTGTCGAGTACCTGGAGGAAAAACCTTCCGGCAGCTGAAAAGTCAGGCTTCCGGCAGCTGGAAACCGCCTCAGACCCGGGGAACCTGACTCCGCGCGACCACCGGCAACTGGGCCGTGTCGACGCCGACCACGGCAACCTCGTCCGGCTTGTGGCGCAGCACGTTGTCGACGTACGACTGCACCACCTCGACCATCGGCACGTCGTAGCCGCGTCGCTCGGAGAGATACCAGCGGTGCTCCAGCACCTCGTGGAAGACCTCGGCCGGCTCCAGCTTCGAGGCCAGGTCCCGCGGGATCCCGCGCAGGACCGGCTCGTAGACCTGGGTCAGCCACTGGTGCGCGACGATCTCCTCGCTCTCGTTCTGCTGGCCGGTCCAGGCGGCGAAGGAGTCCAGGTCGTTGAGCAGCCGCCGGGCCTGGTTCTCCTCGACGTCCAGACCGGTCAACCGCATCAGCCGGCGGGAGTGGTGCCCGGCGTCGACGACCTTCGGCTGGATCTGCACGCTCGCGCCGTCCAGATCGGTGATGATCTCCAGCTCGCCGACGTCGAAGCCCAGATCGTTGAGCGCCGCGATCCGGGCCTGCACCCGCCAGGCCTCGCCGGAGGCGAACGACTCCGGCGCGGTCAGCGCGTCCCACAGCCGGTGGTACCGCTGGATGATCGCCTCGCTGGCCTCGACCGCGTCGACCTCCTCGGAGAGCATCTCGCCGGCCTGCAGGTCGAGGATCTCGCCGGCGATGTTGAGCGAGGCGATCTCCAGGTCATGCTCGCGCTGACCCCGGG
Source organism: Actinomycetales bacterium (assembly GCA_039812305.1). Lineage (GTDB taxonomy): Bacteria > Actinomycetota > Actinomycetes > Actinomycetales > CAWJMD01 > JBDIAG01. The sequence goes on from JBDIAG010000181.1 coordinate 3,322, forward strand.
AGAGGGTGTCGCGCAGCACGCCGGTCTCCACGTCCACGAGGTAGGCGGCGAACTCGCCCGCATTGCGGCGGAAGAGCGTGTTGGACAACGACACGTCGCCCCACCAGAAGCCGGTCAGATGCAGTCTGACCAGAAGGACGGCGAGCGCGTCGACGGCCCGCACCCACGTACCCGGACGCAGCGTCTGGCTGAACAGCGCCCGGTAGGGCAGGGAGAACTTCAGGTGCTCGGTGACCAGCACCGGGTCGAGATCGCGACCGTGCTGGTCCTGCCGGCCCGAGATGACGGCCACCGGGCTGACGCACGGGACGTCGAGCCGGCCCAGTGTGCGCAGGAGGTTGTACTCCTTCTTCGCCAGATCCTCGCTGATCTCCTTGATCGCCATCACCCGGGTGCCCACCCGTGCGAATCGGACGATATGCCGCGAGATTCCGCGGGGCAGCGCCGCCAGCACCGGTTCGGGCCAGTCCTCCAGCGGAGTGGACCAGGGAAGCCTGAGCAGCTCCGGTTCCGGAATACTCGCCATCAGTTGTAGTGACATGCACTCACCTCTCGGGCCCCCCTCGCCACGACGGGGCGTCCGGATCATCCTACGTGGCGGACCGTCGGAACCCTGCGTGCCCACGGATGTCCGGCCCGCGGGTGGGATCCGGGCCCGTGTCCGTCCTCGTGCTCGGGCCGTCCGTTGGCCGGGCCTCGGCGGACGTTCCGCTGGACGAGGAGCGCTGCCGCAGGACGGCAGAACGGAGCCGTGGGACGCCGCGCCGCTCGCCCTCGCCGGCCAGCCCGTCCAGGCTGGTGGTGGCGGGAAACCCCTTCCCGCGGAGGGAGACTTCTCATGACCATCTCGCTGCAGGATTCCGTGGCGCTCGTCACCGGGGCGGCCCGGGGCATGGGCGCCGAGCACGTTCGCGGGCTGGTGGGCGCCGGAGCCAGGGTGGTGGCCACCGACGTGCTCGACGACGACGGCGCCGCGCTGGCCGCCGAACTGGGCGACGCGGTGATCTACCGGCATCTCGACGTCGCCGACGACGCCGCCTGGCCGGCCGTGGTCGCCGAGGCGGAGTCGCTGTGGGGGCCGATCAGCGTGCTCGTCAACAACGCCGGCATCGTGACGTTCGGGGCCGTCGACGTGCTGTCGCCGGCCGACTGGCAGCGCACGATCGACATCAACCTCACCGGCACCTGGCTGGGCATGCATCACGTGGTGCCGTCGATCAAGCGTGCCGGCGGCGGCAGCATCGTCAACATCGCCTCGACCGCGGGACTGCAGGGCTACGCCAACCTCGGCGCCTACGTGGCCAGCAAGTGGGGTGTCCGCGGTCTGACCAAGACCGCGGCCCTCGAGCTCGGCGGGTTCGGCATCCGGGTCAACTCGATCCACCCGGGGCCGATCCGCACGCCGATGGTGGCGGGGATGACGCACCTGGGCGAAGGCCAGCCGATCGCCCGGGTCGGCGAGCCGAGCGAGGTGACCGCGATGCTGCTCTACATCGTGCGGGAGGCGACGTACTCCACCGGCCACGAGTTCATCGTCGACGGCGGCGCGGTCGTCGGCCAGGTGGAGCCGGTCGCGCGGGAAGACTGAGTCGCGGAAGCCACCCTCGCCGAGGTGCCCAGGGCTCGTCTCGTCGTCGGCCGCCTCACCTCCGGCACGCCTCGACCGGCCTCGGCCGGAACGGGCCCACGTCGCTCAGGGCGTCGGCTCGAGCAGGTCCGCGAGCCGGGTCAGCACCTCGGCGACGTCGTCCGGGGAGCCGACCCGGAAGTGCGCCGCGGTCTCGCCGGGCCCGACCTTGATCCCGACATCGCGCGGGTGCTCCAGCCGCCGCAGGGCGAATTCGTCGGTGGCGTCGTCGCCGATGTAGAGCGTCGCCTCGGCACCGGTCTCGCCGGCGAGCGAGGCGATCGCCTGGCCCTTGTCCGCGGTCACGACGCTGAGCTCGACGACGTCCTTCCCCCGCAGAGCATGGACGCGGGGCAGCCGGGCGGGACCGTCCAGCACGGCCGCGGTCGCGGCCTCGGCGTCCGCCGGCCCGGCCAGTCGGGTGTGCAGGACGACGGTCGTCGGCTTCCGCTCGACCCGCGCTCCCGGATACCGGGCGGCGACCTCGTCCAGGCGCCGGCCGAGGTCGTCCAGCAGGGCCAGCTGCTCGGGCGTGAGGCTGGCCTGGGCGCCGTCGAACTCCGCGCCGTGGCTGCCGACCAGCCGCACCCCCTCGGGCGGGCGGGCGACCGACCGCAGCTCGGCGAGCTTGCGTCCGCTCACGAAGGCGACATGGACGCCGGGCAGGTCGAGCAACCGCTTGATCGCGGCCCGGGAGCGGGGGTTCAGCTGCGAGCGCGCCGGGTCGTCGACGATCGGCGCCAGCACTCCGTCGAAGTCCAGCGCGGCCAGGATCGCCGTGCGCTCGGCCAGGCCGCGCAGGGCGTCGTCGACGTCCTGCGCGACTCCCTCGACCGGGGTCCGGCCGGACGGCTCGCCGCGCGACTCGGCGAGGGCGGCGAGGAAGTCGTCCGCCCAGCGGCGCACGTCGTACTTCAGCACCCGGTTGCGCAGCGGCTGCATCCGGCGCCTGGCCTTGGCCGTCGGCGTTCGCACCGCTTCCTCGATGACGTCCTTGAGGCCGTCGATGTCGTGCGGATTGACCAGCAGGGCCCGCTTGAGCTCGACCGCGGCACCAGTGAACTCGCTCAGGATCAGCACCCCGTCGCCCTTGTTCCGGCAGGCCACGTACTCCTTCGCGACCAGGTTCATACCGTCTCGCAGGGGAGTCACCAGCATCACGTCGGCCGCGCTGTACAGGGCGGCCATCTCCTCCTTGGGGTAGGAGTGGTGCAGGTACACCACGGCGGCCCGGTGCAGGGTCGCGTGCTGGCCGTTGATCCGCCCGGCCATCAGCTCGATCTCGTCGCGGAGCTTGCGATAGTCCTCCACCCGCTCCCGGCTCGGGGTGGCCACCTGGACGAAGACGGTGTCGGCCGAGTCGAGCCGCCCGTCGTTCAGGAGCTCGCCGTAGGCCTTCAGCCGGTGCGCCAGCCCCTTGGTGTAGTCCAGCCGGTCGACCCCGAGGATCAGGTGCTTGGGATGACCCAGATCGGCCCGGATCTGCGCGGCCCGGGCCCGCACCTCGGGTGAGGCCGCCAGATCACGCATGCCGGTCGAGTCGATGGAGATCGGGAAGGCGTGCGCCGTCACCGAACGCGTGCCGTCGGCCCGGGTGGGATCCTCCACCGAGAGCATTCCCCGCCGGCTCGGCAGGTCCATGCCGCGCCGAGCGGCCCGCAGCAGGTTGCCGGCGTCCTGGTCCCGCTGGAAGCCGATCAGGTCGGCTCCCAGGAGGCCCTCGATGATCTGCCGCCGCCAGGGCAACTGCGCGAACAGCTCCCAGGGCGGGAACGGGATGTGGTGGAAGTAGCCGATCTGCAGGTCGTCCCGCAGCTCGCGCAGGATTCTCGGCACGAGCTGGAGCTGGTAGTCGTGCACCCACACCGTGGCACCGGGCGCGGCGGCCCGCGCCGCCGCCCGGGCGAAGCGCTCGTTCACCGAGACGTAGGCCTCCCACCAGTGCCGGTGGAACGCCGGGCTGGCGATCACGTCGTGGTAGAGCGGCCAGAGCGTCCCGTTCGAGAAGCCCTCGTAGAAGTCCCGGATGTCGTCGGCACTCAACCGGATCGGCACCAGGAAGGTCTGGTCGTGGGTGAAGGGCTCGGGTGCGTCGTCGGGCGAACCCGTCCAGCCGACCCAGGCGCCCTGGATGCTCTGCATCACCGGTTCCAGCGCGGTCACCAGGCCGCCGGGGGACCGCGTCCACGTCACCGAGCCGTCGTCGGCCACCACCCGGTCGACCGGCAGCCGGTTGGCCACGACGACGAAGTCGTTGTTTCCCGATGGCGTGCCGGAGATCGTGCGGCTAGAGGGCATGTGAATCCTCCTGGGTGCTGGTTTCCCGCGCCACTGCGACGCTTTCACCCTAACCGCCGGGCCGGTTTGCGCCAGTTGTGGGCCGCCGGTGGGCCTCGGATGTCGATAGCGTTACAGCGCTGGCGCCGCTTCGACCACCGCAGTAGCGTCGTCAACAGGCAATGGAGCCGCGCCCGGAGGTGCCATGTGAATATCGGTGACATCATCAACGCGAAGGGGTCCTGGGTTCTCACGGTCGGTCCCGACGAACCGGTCGGCGACCTGGTCGCTCAGCTCGCCGAGCGACGAGTCGGTGCCGCGGTCGTGACGGCCGACGGCGAGCAGGTTCTCGGCATCGTCAGCGAGCGCGACGTCGTGCGGGCGCTGGCCGACAGCGGGGCCGACCTGCTGACGCGATCGGTGCGGGAGGTGATGACGGCCGAGGTGGTCACCTGCCAGCCCTCGT
>JBDIAG010000182.1:0-7684 GCA_039812305.1 Actinomycetales bacterium
GTCCTCGCGCAGCGCTTACGCGAGCTCGAAGCCGACGGGCTGGTGCGGCGAAGGCGCCTGGGACCGCCAGCGCCCGTTGCCGTGTACGAGCTCACCGAGCGCGGGCAGGAACTGGAGCCCGTGCTCCGCGCGCTCGCCCACTGGGGCAGCCGCGCACCGCTGCCCGAGGACGCCGCGGCGGAACTGAGCGTCGACGCGCTGCTGTTCGCCCTGCGCGCGACCTTCGATCCGGCACTGGCGGGTGAGCTGTCGCTGCGCTGCCAGCTGGACGTCGCGGGCGACCGGTTCCGCGCCACCGTTGCGGGCGGGCGCCTCGAGTTGGACCGCGGTGAGCACGCCGAACCCGATGCGTGGCTGACCGTGCCGGAGGCGGCGACATTGCGCGATCTGGTGTTCGCCGGTGCGGCGCTGCACGACGCCGTCGAACGAGCAGACACCGAGGTGGCGGGCGATACCGAGCGGCTCGCCGCGCTGCTGCGCTGCTTTCCCGCAGCCGTGCGGTATCCGGCGCCACAAGACCCCGGGCCGCCGGATCCCGTGTCGCCGAACGCCGAACTCCCGGATCCCGCCGTCAGCGCAGGAAGTCGTCGGGGGTGAGCGGCAGTCCGCGGAGACGGTCGAGACCACCCGGGTGATGGGGAAAGGCGCCGATGCCCCTGAGCGGCGGGTGGTGTGGCAGTACTCCCACAAGCGGAAGACGCGGGACAACATTACGTTGAACAAGCAGATCGAACGCGCTGAGCAGATCGCCTCAGGCACCCGCCAGGCGAAGAAGGACCGGTTCATCACGCTCGGGGAGACGCCCGCGGTGAACTGGGCGCGGGGTTGAGAAGGCCCGTGAGTACATCGGTTTGAAGGGGTACGTCACCAACCTCGACAAGACGAAAGTGCCCGCGGCGGAGGTGGTCGCGGCGTATCACGACCTGTTCCAGGTCGAAGCATCATTCCGGATGGCGAAGACCGACCTCCGCGCGAGACCCGTGTTCGCGTCCACTGCCGAGTCGATCAACGCGCACCTCACGGTCGTGTTCGCGGCCCTCGCGGTCAGCTGGCACCTCTACAAGGCCACCGGGGTCAGTGTTCGCCGGATCGTCCGGGCGCTCCGGCCGCTGCGTGACGTCACGATCAGCATCGACAGACACCAACTCACCGCCGCGACACCACCCGAAGGCGAAGCCGCCGACATCCTCGAAAAGCTACGCCGCGACGCGGGGCACTAAAGTGACACGATCCAGGTCAGGTGCGCGTGCAGCGCGCGGCTCGCACTCCAGTGCCAACCCTGTGGGTGGATCAGGCAGAGCATTACTAACTCGGTTTGGCGTCGGCTTCGGATGTCACGGCGTCTTCGATGCATCTGCGCAGCGCCGTCTCGTGCGATGTCGGGTGCTCTCGTGTGGTGACGGCGAGAGTCACGGTCTTGGCCGGGCTGAGGATCGGTCGCGCGATCACACGTGCAGGTAGGTTCCGTGCTTGGCTGATGGGGATGATGGATATACCGGCACCGCTGGCGACGATCGCGATCTGTGATGCGATGGAGCGAGCGGTGTGGTGCTTGCGTGGCGTGAAGCCGCCGTTGCGGAAGGCTGACGCCATCTCGTCGTGGTAGTCAGGAGACACTTCGCGAGTGATCCATACCCAGGACTCATCCGTCAGCCCTGCAAGTGCGATGGGACTCGTCTCTGCTGCGATTCTGTGGGTTGCGGGGGCGATGGCGACGAAGGCCTCTCGCAGGAGCACGTGTGTGCGAATCGCAGCACGAGAGGCGGCGAGGCGAGCCAGAGCGACGTCGATGCTTCCTTCGCTCAGGCGGCTGACCACCTCGTCAGTGTCGATCTCGTGGATGCTGATGGCGGTTCCGGGCATCTGGGCTTGGAACTGTGCGAGAGCTTGAGGCAACGGCCAACTGAGAGCGGATGCAACTGCTCCCACAGAGAGCCGTGCTCGCTGACCGTTCGCGGCAAGCCTGGGCACATCGGCGACCTCCGCGGCCTGCTCCAGGAGCGGTCGGCACGCGGCGAGGAACGCGTCGCCTGCGGGAGTGAGTACGACCTTGCGGTTGCTGCGCTCAAACAGGCGTGCGCCGACCTCTCGTTCAAGCTTCTTGATGGCCTGGGACAGCGGCGGCTGCGACATATGGAGGCGTTCGGCCGCCCGGCCGAAGTGGAGTTCTTCGGCGACGACGACAAAGTAGCGGACAGAGCGCAGATCAAACATTGAGACCTCAAGAATATTGCTATCGGTCGAAACCAGACCTTTACCATATCACTCGGTTCTCGTTGAATAGACCCATGACACAGAGCACTCTGGATCGCTACCGCGCGGTCGACTCGTCTGCAGTGAGCGATGCGCTGGACAAACTGGGCCTTCCCTCGGGCGTCGGCGGGCTGCGGCCGTTCACCGTCGAGGGGGCGGTGATCGGATTCGCCCGAACCGCTGCGCTGGAGCCTCGACAGGAGGGAGCACCGGGCGCTCACATCCTGACCGGAGTTGTCGATGCAGCCGGTGACGATGAGGTCATTGTGGTGGACAACGGTGGCCGACTGGACGTTTCGGCATGGGGCGGCATCCTGGGTCTGGGGGCCGTCTCGCGTGGGGTGCGGGGCGTGATCGTCGACGGGGCCTTCCGGGATCTCGAAGAGAACCGTGATCACGGCCTTGCCGTGTATGCACGCGGCTCAGTCCCGGCAACGGCGCGCGGCCGCTTGCAGCAGCGATCGGCGGGCGAACCGGTGCGCATTGCTGGTCGGACGGTGCACGAGGGCGATCTGGTCTTCGCCGATGCGACCGGATTCGCCGTGGTGCCCCGTGCGCATGTGGACGCGGTGGCGGGTGAAGCGGAGGCGATTGTCCGACGCGAGCGGGCCATCGCCGCCGAGGTCCGTGCGGGCAAGAGCTTGCAGGAGTCGATGAGAGATGCCCGACTGGCCGGGCAGGAGGAAAGCTGATGACGACTTACCCACAACCAGGGACAGCGGCCGTCTCCGACGCGCTCGACAAGCTCGGCCTGCCCGGTTCGCTCCACGGGATCAGAGCGCTGCGCCCAGGGCAGCGCGTGCAGGGACCGGCGTTCACGGTCGCCTACGAGCCGATCGACGCCGATGGCGGCACGGTCGGGGACTTCCTGGACGACGTCCCGGAGAGCGCGGTGGTCGTCATCGACAACCAGGGCCGCACGGACTGCACTGTGTGGGGCGGGATCATGAGCCGCATCGCGCACCAGACCGGTGTCGCGGGCACCGTCATCAACGGCACCTGCCGCGACACGGCAACGGCCGCCGAGGCCGGATACCCGCTCTGGTCAGTGTCGACCTTCATGCGCACGGGAAAGGACCGCGTCCGCGTGAAGGCGGTCCAGAAGCCCCTCCAGATCGACGGCGTCACGATCGCTCCCGGAGACATCATCGTCGCCGATGACGACGGGACCGTCGCGGTCCCCGCCGCGCGGTGGGACGGGGTGGTGGCCATCGCGGAGCAGATCGAACGGGTCGAGGACGAGATCGTCGCATCTGTGGCGAGCGGGCTCACGCTGCGCGAGGCCCGTCAGCAGCACGGCTACCACTCGCTGCAGACCCGGGAGGAGACCCGATGAGCGCCGATCCCGCGCGCGGACACGCCACGGCGACCCTGCTGGAGGCCTCCGGCCAGCGCATCGACCTCGATCCCTCGATCCGTTCCCTCTGGTCCGGAGCGCGGCTGGTTGGTCGGGCGTTCACCGTGCAGAGCGCGGCGGGTGACAACCTCGCCCTGCACCACGCGGTCCTTGCAGCACCGGAAGGCTCGGTGCTCGTCGCCGACTGCGGTGGCGGGCAGCACGGGCATTGGGGAGAAGTGCTCGCGGTCGCCGCGCAGTCACGCGGCATTGCCGGGCTTCTCATCGACGGCGGGGCGCGAGACGCCGCCGAGCAGCAGGATCTCGGGTTCCCGGTGTTCTCTCGCAACAACGCGATCCTCGGCACGCGGAAGGACTTCGCAGGCGTGGCCGGGGTTCCTGTCGTAGTCGGAGGACGGACCATCCAGACGGGCGACTTGATCGTCGGTGACGCGGACGGGGTGGTTGCGATTCCCGCCACAGACATCGACGAGGTGCTCGATGCGGCAGATGCTCGCGTGACCAAGGAAGGCGAGTTCATCGACCGCCTGCGCGCAGGGGAAACCACGCTCGACCTCTACGGCTTCGTTCCCCGGAGCAGTGCATCCTGAGCGACAATCCCATCTTCGCGATCTCCGAACGCGCCGCCCGGCTTCGCGCCGAAGGCGTCCAAGTTGTCACCCTCGCCGCCGGAGAGCCCCAGGCCGCAACCGACCCGAAAGTCGTCGCCGCGGCGATCGCCGCAGCACAGGACCCGGTTACGCACCACTACGGGCCGGCTCAGGGCGACCCGGAGCTGCGCGCGGCTATCGCGGAGCGCCTCTACGGTGAGACCGCCGTGCCGTGGAGCGCCGATGATGTGCAAATCACTCTCGGCGCGAAGCACGCCCTCTACCTGGCCATCCTGGCGATCAGCAACCCGACGGACGAGATCGTCGTCACCTCGCCAGGATGGCCGGGACACTCTGCTGCCGTCGAAGCAGCGGGACTGACCAGCGTTCCCGTTCACACCGAAAGTGGATTTCGGCTCTCAGCCGCTGCCCTGGAAGCTGCCCGAACACCGCGCACACGCGCCGTGATCCTGTCCAGCCCGGGCAAACCCCACCGGGGCCGTGCACGACGCCGCCCGGCTCCGGGAGATCGCCGACTGGGCCGCGACACACGACGTCTGGATCATCAGCGACGACATCTACTGCGCCTTCGACTTCACCAGCACACACCGCTCCATCCTCGCCGTCTCACCAGAACAACGAGAGCGCGTCGTCATCATCGGCTCCGTCTCCAAGGAACACGCCATGACCGGCTGGCGCGTCGGCTGGCTCGCCGCACCGGAACCCGTGATCGCCGGGGCGCGACGCCACATCGCCCAAACCATCACCCACGTGCCCAACATCACCCAACACGCTGCCCTCGCAGCACTCCACGACGCCAACGCCCCACGAATCGCAGCGGAAACGTACCAGCGGCGACGCGATCAACTCGCAACAGCCCTCGCCGATGTGGAGGGCATCCACGCACCACCACCCGATGGCGGCATGTTCATCTTCGCCGACGTGCGTTCCCTGCTCGAAAAGCGCGGGTTCGCCTCTAGCGCGGAGCTGGCGAACTGGCTGCTCGACACCGCACACGTCGCAGTCGTCCCCGGAGAGGCATTCGAGTCACCTGGCCATCTCCGGTTGTGCTTCGCGGTCGACGACGAGACCCTCGACACCGCCATCGAACGGCTCACCTCCGCTCTCGGCGCCGCCCCGAACATCAACATCGAACAAGAGGGAGACAACCTATGAACCAAGTTCGCAGACTGGAACGCTTCGAGCAGAAGCTGGCGGTCCAAGGCATAGACCTCACCATCTCCGCACTGCGCAGGGATGGCACGAATGCGCCGATCGTGTTCCTCCACGGCTTCGGCTCCACGAAAGAGGACTACGCGGACATCATTCAGCACCCGGAGCTGGACGGTCATGCCGTCCTCGCCTACGACGCCCCCGGATGCGGAGCCACCATCACTTCCGACCTCGCGGCGGGCACGATCCCCCTCCTGCTCGCCGTAGCAAAGCAGATGATCGACACCGCCGGAATCGACCGGTTCCATCTCGTCGGTCACTCGATGGGCGGGCTGACAGCACTGTTGCTCGCCACACAATGGCCAGATCGCGTCCTGAGCTTCACCGACATCGAAGGCAACCTCGCACTCGAAGACTGCTTCCTCAGCCGCCAGATCCTCACCTACCCAGCCGACGACCCCGAGGCCTTCCTCTCCGACTTCCGAATCCGTGCCGCCGACTCGCGATACGCCGCAAGCGCGCTCTACTCCGCGAGCCTGGAATACAAAGTGCGCGCCGAAGCGGTCCGACCGATCTTCACCTCGATGGTCGACCTCTCCGACAACGGCGACCTTCTCGACCGGTTCCTCGCGCTCGAAATCCCGCGCATGTTCATGTACGGCGAACAGAACCACACGCTCTCCTACCTACCGCTTCTGCAAGAACAAGGCGTCGATCTAGCAGAGATCACCGATTGCGGACACTTCCCGATGTACTCCAACCCACCCCAGATGTGGCGACACATCACACGCTTCATCACGCACGCCAAACCCCAGTCTCCTCTCGACCTCGTTTCCTCCTGATCGAGTGACTTGAGTCTCCACAGGGATTGCTTCTGACGCTTCGAGTGCGCTACGCCTACTACGTGCTCCGGTCGGGCCTCCAAGCGGAAGAACTGCACCCGGCGATCGGTGCCGGTCGGTATCGCCGAGCAGTTGGTCGCGGACTGCTACCGAGACATCTCCATCACCGAAGAGCAGTACGCCGCGCTCGCGGCACAGGTCGAGGCAGCGTTCGATGAACGGCTCGCCTCCCGCTCCCAGGAGCTGGCCGAGCTGACCGAGAACCGCAAGCGACTCCAGAACGAGAGCGACAAGCTGCTCGCCGCGCACTTCGCCGACGCCATCGACCTGGAAACCCTCAAACGGCACCAAGACCGCATCCGGGTAGGGCTTGCTGACATCGACCGTCGCCTCGCCAGCGAACACGATCAGCAGGGTTCACGCAAGCACCTCAGCACCGCGCTCAGCCTGCTCGTTGACTGCGCGACCCTGTACGCCCGCACCGACGATCAAGGCAAGCGACTGGCGAACCAAGCGCTCACCAACGGCATCGAGATCAGCGAAGACGAAAAAGGCGACGATCAAGCTCGCTGAGCCGTTCGCCGCCCTCGCACCAACACCGGCTTCCACCGATGTCAGGTGTTCTAGTAAGACCGAAATTGTGGAGCTGAGGGGACTCGAACCCCTGACCCCCTCCATGCCATGGAGGTGCGCTACCAGCTGCGCTACAGCCCCGTGCCCCGTTGGGGCAGCCTGAGAATCATAGGACACCCAGTGCGCGGATCCCAAACCGGATCCCCGATGTGGTCGCCGGCGAGTCCTCGGGGCGCCCGCTCACGGGTGCGCCGCCGGGGCCGTCGTGTGGTTGGGCCCGTGGTTCCAGTCCTCGAGGGAGTAAGTACCGGAGTCTCCCCGCCACAGCACGCTCCAGTGGGCGTTGCGCAGCGTCCGCAGGGCCCGGTTGTGGGTGGCGCCGATCCCGAGCATGATCAGGACGGCCATCCGGATCGCGCCGCCGTGACTGACGACGACGAGCGTCCCATCGGTCTCCTCGGCCAGCTCGGCGAGTCTGGTGGCCACCCGCTCCCCCGCCTCGCTCATCCGCTCGGCGCCGCCGATCCGCACGTCGTCGCCGGCCCGCCAGGCGGCCAGGTCCTCCGGCCAGTGCTCCTGGATCTGGGCCCGGTTCAGCCCCTCCCAGGCGCCGGCGTTCACCTCGCGCAGGCGCGGATCCGCCTCGGTCGGCAAGCCCCACGCGCTCGCCAGCGGAGCCGCGGTCGCCATCGCCCGCTGCAGGTCGGAGGACACCAGCCTCGCGGGCTGGAGAAGCCCGGACAGGACGGCCGCGGTCGCCTCCGCCTCGGCCAGCGCCACCTCGTCGAGCGGCGAGTCCAGGTGTCCCTGCCACAGACCCGCAGCATTGGACGCCGTCCGGGCGTGCCGCAGCAGGATCAGCCGGTCCGCCGGCACCTCAGCGCTCCGCGGCGGTG